>NZ_JBEYXJ010000009.1:0-131350 GCF_040645015.1 Streptomyces sp. NPDC046881
GGCCGGGGCACCCGGCGTCATACGGACGTGCGGGGCGGCGCCGTGGAGCCCCGGACGACGAGTTCCACGGGGATGTCCCCGCCCTCCGGCTCCCGGCCCTCCAGGACGGCCAGCAGGGCCCGCATGCCCCGTTCCCCGAACAGCTCGGCGTCCAGTCGTACGGTCGTCAGCTCGGGGTCGATCGCGGTGGCCAGGGCCAGGTCGTCCAGGCCGGTGACCGAGACGTCGTCGGGGACCCGCAGGCCGAGGCGGCGCAGCGCCTTGTAGGCGCCGGCGGCGAGCTTGTCGTCGTCGCAGACCACCGCCGTGGGCCGGGGCCCGGGCGCGGTGAGCGCGGCCTCGGTGGCGGCCAGCGCGCCCTCGATGGTGATCGGGGCCCGGGCCGTGCGGATCCCGGTGCCCGGCACGGCGGCCAGGCGCGCGGCCAGTTCCCTCGCGCGCACCTCGAAGGTCCAGGACGGCACGTCCGCGGCCAGGTGCAGCACCCGGCGGTGGCCGAGGTCCAGCAGGTGCTCGGCGACCTGGCGGACGCCGTCGGCGATGTCCAGGTTCACGGTCGCGGCGCCCAGGCTGCCCGCGGGGTCGCTGTCGAGCATGACCAGGGGCAGCTGGTCGCCGCGGATGGCGGTGAGGGCGTCGGCGGCCATCGAGGAGGCGAGGACGCCGTCCAGGGCGGCCTGCGCGGAGGCGAAGGGGTCGCGGGCCGGGCCGATGCCCTCGGGGGAGGGGTAGAGGACCACGCCGAAGCCGTGCTCGGCGGCCACCCGCGCGGCACCGGTGTAGACGCCGGCGAAGAACTCCGTCGTCAGGGCGGGCACCACGAGCAGGACGGTGCGGGTGCGGCCCAGGCGGAGGTTGCGGGCGGCGAGGTTGGGCCGGTAGCCCAGCTCGCGGGCGGCCTCCCGGACCCGCTCGGCGGTGGTCTGCGACACCCGGCCGCGCCACTTGTCGCCCAGCACCAGCGAGACGGCCGCCTGGGAGACCCCGGCCGCCTGGGCGACGTCCCGGCTGGTCGGGCGCGTGCTGCTGCGGGCCACCACTCACTCCCGGTCGTCTGGACGTGCGAACAGCGCACATGGTACGTATGAAGAGGGACGTTATACGTAACACTTCGCGCCGTCGAGGCGTCCCGCGAGCCACGGAAGGGCAGGACATGGCCACGGGGTACCTGGAGATCCTGAAGGCGAGGCACGCCCTGCGGCTGCTCACCGGCACCCTGGTGGGCCGGCTGCCCAACGCCACCGCCGCCATCGCCCTGGTGCTCTTCGTGCGCGCCGAGGGCGGCACCTACAGCCTCGCCGGCGCCCTCGCGGCCGTGTACGGCGTCGCCAACGCGGTCGGCCAGCCGGTGCTGGGCCGCCTCGTGGACCTGTACGGCCAGCCCCGCGTCCAGT
The DNA here is from genome assembly GCF_040645015.1 of Streptomyces sp. NPDC046881. NCBI lineage: Bacteria > Bacillati > Actinomycetota > Actinomycetes > Kitasatosporales > Streptomycetaceae > Streptomyces > Streptomyces sp. NPDC046881. The sequence goes on from NZ_JBEYXJ010000009.1 coordinate 1,395, forward strand.
TGCCCGCGGCCGTCCTCGCCGCGCTCGCCATGGCGCTGTTCGCCTTCGCCGGCACCGACCCGCTGCCGCTCGCCCACGCGGCCGTCGCGGCGGCCGGCCTGTTCACCCCGCCCCTGGAGGGCGGGCTGCGCGCGCTGTGGCCCTCGGTGCTGGACCGCGAGGAGCAGGTGCACACCGCGTACGCGATGGACGCCATCGCCCAGGAGGTCATGTTCACCGTCGGCCCGCTGCTGGTGACCCTGTGCGCGTCCCTGTGGGACGAGCGCGCCGCCCTGCTGGTGCTCAGCCTGCTGGGCGTCCTCGGCGCTCTCTCCGTGGTCGTCTCGCCGCCCTCGCGCGCGTGGCGCTCGGCCCCGCGCGAGGCCCACTGGCTGGGCGCCCTGCGCTCGCCCGGCCTGCTCGCCCTGCTCGCCGCCTTCCTGTTCGTCGGCATCGCGCTGGGCTCCATCACGGTCGCCTCGGTGTCGTACGCCGACGGCCACGGCGGCGACGCGGTCTACGGCTGGCTGATGGCCGGACTGGGCCTCGGGGCGCTGGCCGGCGGCACCGTCTACGGCGCCCGTCAGTGGGCCGGCGTGCCCGAACGGCGACTGAGCGTGCTGGTGGCCCTTCTGGCGCTGTGTTACCTGCCGCTGATGCTGATGCCGGGCCCGGTCGCCATGGTGCTGCTGAGCGTGGTCTCCGGCGTGTTCCTGGCGCCCTGCATCGCCTGCGCGTTCATCATCGTGGACCGGCACGCGCCGAGCGGGACCGTCACCGAGGCGTTCTCCTGGCTGGTGACGACGTTCACCGTGGGTGCCTCGGTCGGAACGGGCCTGGCCGGGCCGGTGGTCCAGGCCGGTGGCACCCTGTGGGGCTTCGCGCTGCCGGGGGCCGCCGGAGCCGTGTCGTTGCTGGTCCTGCTGGCCACCGGACGGGTCCTCGCAGCTCCCGCGCGAGGCGCGGTCGTTGCGGCTTCATCGGAAAATGATCCAAATCGTGCTGTCGAACCCCGTTTCAGCTCGGGGGATCGGGCGTAATGTTCACTCATGGACCGCCGCATTTTCGGGCTGGAGAACGAGTACGGCGTCACGTGCACGTTCAGGGGACAGCGGCGCCTGTCTCCTGACGAGGTGGCGCGGTACCTCTTCCGCCGTGTCGTGTCATGGGGCCGCAGCAGCAATGTCTTTCTGCGAAACGGCGCCCGGCTCTATCTCGACGTGGGCTCACATCCGGAATACGCGACCCCCGAATGTGACAACGTGACCGAACTGGTCACCCACGACAAGGCCGGCGAGCGCATTCTCGAAGGACTCCTGGTGGACGCGGAACGACGCCTGCACGAGGAGGGCATCGCAGGCGACGTCTACCTCTTCAAGAACAACACCGACTCGGCGGGCAACTCCTACGGCTGCCACGAGAACTACCTGGTGGCGCGGCACGGGGAGTTCTCCCGGCTCGCGGACATCCTCATCCCGTTCCTGGTCACCCGGCAGCTGCTGTGCGGCGCCGGCAAGGTGCTGCAGACCCCGCGCGGCGCGGTCTACTGCGTCAGCCAGCGCGCGGAGCACATCTGGGAGGGCGTCTCCTCGGCGACGACCCGCTCCCGGCCCATCATCAACACCCGCGACGAACCCCACGCGGACGCCGAGCGCTACCGCCGGCTGCACGTCATCGTCGGCGACTCCAACATGTCCGAGACGACGATGCTGCTCAAGGTCGGCGCCACCGACCTGGTGCTGCGCATGATCGAGGCGGGCACCGTGATGCGCGACCTCACCCTGGAGAACCCGATCCGGGCGATCCGCGAGGTCAGCCACGACATCACCGGCCGCCGCAAGGTGCGCCTGGCCAGCGGCCGGGAGGCCTCCGCGCTGGAGGTGCAGCGCGAGTACTTCGACAAGGCCCTGGACTTCTGCGACCGCCGGGGCATCCGCACCGGCACCGTCGCGCAGGTCCTGGAGCTGTGGGGCCGTACCCTCGAGGCGATCGAGAACGAGGAACTGGACCGCATCGAGACCGAGATCGACTGGGTCATGAAGTACAAGCTCATCGAGCGGTACCGGGCCAAGCACAACATGACGATGTCGCACCCGCGGGTCGCCCAGATAGACCTCGCCTACCACGACATCCACCGCCGTCGTGGCCTGTACTACCTGCTGGAGAAGAAGGGCCAAGCCGCCCGCATCTGCAACGACTTGAAGATCTTCGAGGGCAAGTCGGTTCCCCCGCAGACCACTCGGGCCCGGCTGCGCGGCGACTTCATCCGGCGGGCACAGGAACAGCGCAGGGACTTCACGGTCGACTGGGTGCACCTCAAGCTCAACGACCAGGCACAGCGCACCGTGTTGTGCAAGGACCCGTTCCGTTCGGTGGACGACCGGGTGGAGAAGCTGATCGCCGGAATGTAGAGCCGGTTCCGGGAGCAGGGCGTTCCGGCACGGAAATGCCGGAACGCCACACGGGCGCCGTACGTTTCCCGTACGGCGCCCTTCTCGAGTCGTAGAGTTGCGCGCACGCCACCCGCAAGATCGACCGATTACGAGGCTCTTCCGTGCGCCGACGCTCACTCCTCCTGGCCGCCGTACCCGCAGGACTGGTCACACTCGCCGGATGCGGTGACGACAAGTCCGACACCAGCAAGACCGGCGCCTCGGCGTCGCCCTCGGTGTCCTCCCCGCCCCCGCCCAAGATCGTCGACGGTCCGCTGCCGGCGGTCACGGCGGGCACGAAGTTCGGCGAGAAGCCGACCGTCGCCAAGGGCACGGGCGAGCCGTCGAAGGACCTCGCGGTGAAGACGCTGATCGCGGGCAGTGGCCGTACGGTCGCGGAGAACGACTTCATCCAGGCCGACTACCTCGGCCAGATCTGGAGTACCGCCAAGGTCTTCGACAACTCCTACGACCGCCATCGCCCGCTGGTCATCCAGCTCGGCAAGGGCAGCATCATCGACGGCTGGCGGTACGCGCTCGCGGGCAAGAAGACCGGCAGCCGCGTCGAGATCGCCGTCCCGCCCACCTGGGGCTACGGCAAGGAGGGCAACCCGAAGGCGGGCATCAAGGGCACCGACACCCTGGTCTTCGTCATCGACCTGATCGACTCCTTCAACTCCAAGAGCTCCGCCAAGGGCAAGCCGGCCGCGCAGCCGGTGGCGCAGGGCGGCGCGGCCCTGCCGAAGGTGGGCACCAACACCGACGGCCAGGTGCCCAAGGTGACCATCCCCAAGTCCGACCCGCCGAAGAAGCTCGTGTCCGAGTACGTGCTGGAGGGCGACGGCCCCGAGCTGAAGGCCGACCAGGCGATCCTGTGCCAGTTCCAGGGCCTGGTCTGGGAGGGCGGCAAGACCTTCCAGCGGACGTACGGCTCGGGCCGGCTCAGCCAGTTCGGGCTGGAGCAGATGCAGCAGGCGGTCAAGGGCCTGGCCGAGGGCCTGACCGGCAAGAAGGTCGGCAGCCGGGTCCTGATCGTCATCCCGCCGCAGCTGGGCTACGGGAACAACCCGCCGAGCGGCGGCGTCATCAAGAAGGACTCCACCCTCGTGTTCACCGTGGACATCCTCGCGGCCATGTGAGGGGGGAGGCTCCCGGGGAGGGCGGGATGCCCGCGGAGATGAAAGACTGTCCGCGTTTCGTGTCGTACACAAGCAGGAGCTTTTGACGTGAGCATCGACAAGCCCGAGATCGACTTCCCGGGCGGCGAGCCTCCGGCTGACCTTGAGATCAAGGACATCTGGGAGGGTGACGGTCCCGTCGCGCAGGCGGGCCAGACCGTCACCGTCCACTACGTGGGCGTGGCCTTCAGCACCGGCGAGGAGTTCGACGCCAGCTGGAACCGCGGCACTCCGTTCCGCTTCCCGCTGGGCGGCGGCCGGGTCATCAAGGGCTGGGACCAGGGCGTGCAGGGCATGAAGGTCGGCGGCCGCCGCCAGCTGACCATCCCCGCCCACCTCGCCTACGGCAACCAGAGCCCGACCCCGGCGATCAAGCCCGGCGAGACGCTCATCTTCGTGGTGGATCTGCTCGCGGTCTGATCCATCCGTGATCCACTCCTGATCGGCCGGCCGGGTCCGACCGGATCCGATCACCTGGGGCCCATGCCTGTTCGGGCGTGGGCCCTCGGCTTTTGTCACCGCCCCGCGGAGCGGTACGGTCATCGGTCAGAAGCACCATAGGGAAGGCGAAGGGCGTCGATGGCCATTGCCAAGGCCGAGCGGCTGATGAACCTCGCGCTGTGTCTGCTCGGCACCCGCCGGCCACTCAGCAAGCGCGAGCTGCGGGAGTCGATCGAGGCCTACCTGGAAGCGGGCAACGACGACTCCTTCAACCGCATGTTCGAACGGGACAAGGACGACCTGCGCGAGCTGGGCCTCGTCATCGCGACCGTCGAGAACATGGACGGCGAGGTCGGCTACCTCGCCCGCCGCGACAGCAACCGCCTGCCCCCCATCACCCTGGACGCCGAGGAGGCCGCCGCCCTCGGCCTCGCCGCCAAGGTCTGGCAGCAGGCCCGGCTGGCCGGAGCCGCCAGCGGCGCCCTGCAGAAGCTGCGCGCCGCCGGCCTGCCCGAGGACGTCGACCCGTACGAGGCGCACAGCGCCCTGGAACCGCGCATCCCGGTGCACGAGGCCGCCTTCGAACCGCTGATGCTGGCCTGCCGCGACCGCCGCCCCGTCGTCTTCGAGTACCGCAAGGCCTCCGCCGCCCGCCCCGAGCCCCGGCACGTCGAGCCGTGGGCGCTGGAGTGCTGGCGCGGCCACTGGTACCTGGCCGGCTTCGACCGCGGCCGGGGCGCCGAGCGCGTCTTCCGGCTCTCCCGGATCACCGGCAAGGTCCGCTCCCGGGGTACGGGCTTCACCGCGCCCGTGCCCGACGTCGTCACCGTGCGCGAGACCGTCGCGGGCTGGGCCGGTGAGATCGCCGACCGCTCGGCGCTGATCCGGCTGCGCTCCGGCGCCGGTTACCCCCTTCGGGCGAAGGCCGTCAAGGTCCGGGAACTCGGCGACGGCTGGGACGAGTTGGAGATTCCGTACGGGCACGGCCTGGACGCCTGGCTGGTGGAGTTCGGACCGGACGTGGTGGTCCTGGAGCCGGCCGAGCTGCGGGCCGACGTGGTGGACCGGCTGCGTGCCGTGGCCAAGGGCTGAGGGGGAAAACTGTGGCAGCCAAACCGGCCAGGACCGTCAACGCCATCGACCAGACTCGGCGGATGCTCTCCCTGGTGACGTATCTGAGGGAGCGCCCCGGCGCCCGGATCGCCGACGTCGCGCGCGCCTTCGGCATCACCGAGGACGAGCTGGTCGCCGACCTCGACCTGCTGCCCATGTGCGGCACCAGCTTCCGCGGCGGCGACCTGCTGGACATCGACACCGACGGTGAGCGCATCTGGTGGCACAACCCGGCCGCGCTCGGCGAGGAGGCGGCCGAGCCGCTCCGGCTCGCCGCCGACGAGGCCACCGCCCTGCTGGTCGCCGCGCGTGCCGTGTCGACCCTGCCCGGCCTGCGGGAGAGCGACCGGCAGGCCCTGCTGCGGGCCACCGCCAAGGTCGAGGCCGCGGCCGGCGAGGCCGCCGGTGCCAGCTCCCGCCTGTCCGTGACCTTCGAGTCCGAGGGCGGTGTCTTCGCCGACGTCGACCGGGCGATCTCCGAGCGCCGCCGGCTGTGGATCCGCTACTACTCCCCGGCCCGCGACGAGGTCACCGAGCGCGAGATCGACCCCATCCGGCTGGTCAGCGTCGGCCACACCTATGTGGAGGCATGGTGCCGCCGCTCCGAGGCCCGGCGCACCTTCCGGCTCGACCGCGTCGCCGAGATCAGGATCCTCGACGAGCCCTCGGCGCCGCCCGAGATAGAACTGCGCGACCTGTCCGAGGCCCTGGTCCAGCCGGCCGCCGAGGACCCGGAGGTCGTCGTCGAGGTCGGCCCCGGCGGCCGCTGGGTCGCCGAGTACTACCCGCACGACAGCGCCGATGAGCTTCCCGACGGCGGGCTGCGTATCACTCTGCGCACCCCCGACCCGGCCTCCCTGCGCCGGCTCGCGCTGCGGCTCGGCGGCGACGGCCGGATCGTCTCCCCGCCGGACCTGGCCGAGAGCGCCCGGAGAGCGGCGGCGGACGCGCTGGCGGCGTACGACACGGAGCAGCCGGCGGCCTCCGGGCGGTGAGGCCCGCCCGTCGCGGCGCGGGGGAGGACCCGCGGCCGGCACCGGCGGCGCCGCAGACGCGAGCCGGCACGACCGCGGCACTCCCGGCGGCGCGCCTGGCGAACGACCAGAAGAAGGAGCGAGGCCTGTGAGCGAGCGTGCGGGTGAGATGACGGCGGCGACCGCGTTCGCCGGGATGCGCAGAGTGGCCCCGGTCGTCTTCAGAGCCGGCTGCCCGGACTGCCGCGGCCGCTTCGAACTCGCCGCGAGCGCGCTGCGCCTCGCCATCGGCGCCAGCAGCCGGACGACGTTCTACTCCTTCACCTGCCCCGACTGCGGGGCCGCCGTACGCAAGCCCGCCGGGGAGCGGATCGTCGAGCTGCTCACCGGCGGCGGGGTGCGGACCCTGCGGCTGCACTCCACGGTGTAGCCGGTCGCGTTCCGGGCCGGCGGACGGTCTAGTCTCGACGTCATGTTCTGGCCGATGTTCGCGGTAGCCGTGGGTTTCCTGGGTCTCGCCGTCCTCGGGGTGCTCGCCGTGCGGGTGTTCCTCGAGGCGCGGCGCCTCGGTGAGCAGGTGGCGGACTCCGCGCGCCGTATCAACCGGGCCGCCGAGGATCTGGAGCGGGCGGCCGTGAGCACGGCCCGCGCCGTGGACACGCTCTGAGCAGCGACGGGCGGTGCTCGTGAGGGCGGCGGGGCAAGCGCTTTGCGTCACTTCGCCCTGTCATGCTGCCCTGCGGGAAAGGTACGCTGCTGGTCGTGGTGCGGAGAACGAGGCCCGTACCGTGGACCGGGAGTACGCACGGGGATTGCCTCTCGTTTACCCCTGAGCGTTACGATCGCTGCCAGACGACCATCGGACACATGTCCGACTGGTCGGACAGCACCCCCACCCAGCCGCCTCGGTGAGAAGGTAAAGACTTATGTTCGGAAGGCTCGGAGCTCCCGAGATCATTCTCATCCTCGTCGTCATCATCCTGCTGTTCGGCGCGAAGAAGCTTCCGGACATGGCCCGCTCGCTCGGCAAGTCCGCGCGCATCCTCAAGAGCGAGGCCAAGGCGATGAAGGAGGAGGGCAACACCTCCGCCCAGGCGCCCACCTCCGGCGAGCAGCCCCCGGCCCAGCGCACCATCCAGGCGGCCCCCGGCGACGTGACCAGCTCGCGGCCGGTCAACGAGCCGACGGACACCACCCAGCGCTGACGCAGGGCCGGACCCCGGCCTGCCGCACGAGATGAGGACGTGGGTTGCTCAAGTCTGCCCGCAACAAGGAGAAGGATCCCGAGGGGCGGATGCCCCTTGCGGATCACCTTCGTGAGCTCCGCAACCGGCTCGCGAAGGCGATGCTGGCCGTCGTCGTCGTGACGGTGGTCGCCGCCTTCTTCTACAACGACATCATCAACTTCCTGACCGAGCCGATCCTCGACTCGGTCGGTTGCGGGAAGAGCTTCGAGGAGTTGGCCCACTCGACTGCCAAGACGCAGCCGTGTGCCCAGATCACGATCAACGGCCTGCTCGCGCCCTTCACGCTGGCGCTGCAGGTCTCGCTGATGGCCGGTGTCGTGTTCGCGTCGCCGATCTGGCTCTACCAGCTCTGGGCCTTCGTGGCGCCGGGACTGCACCGGCACGAGAAGAAGTACGCGTACGCCTTCGTCTTCACCGGCGCCCCCCTGTTCTTCGCCGGTGCCTTCTTCGCGTACAAGGTGCTGCCGACCACCGCCAAGGTGCTGCTCGGCTTCACCCCGGACGGCCGGATCGCCAACCTGCTGCCGCTCGACGACCTGCTCCAGCTGGTCACGCGCATGGTGATCGTCTTCGGTCTGTCCTTCGAGCTGCCGCTGCTGCTGATCATGCTCAACCTCACCGGGGTGCTGACCGGCAGCCGGATGATCGGCTGGTGGCGGGCCATGATCCTGGGCATCACGGTCTTCGCCGCCGTGGCCACGCCGAGCACCGACCCGCTGTCCATGCTGGCGCTCGCCGGGCCGATCTGGGTGCTGTACTTCGGCGCGTGCTGCTTCTCGCTGCTCAACGACCGTCGCCGGCGCCGCCGCGAGGCCGCGGGCCCCGCCGACGACGAGGCCTCCGAGCTGGACCTGACGCCCGAGGACATCGGCGAGGCCGATCCCGTCCCGGTCACCCACGCGCTGCCCGAGCAGGCGAGCACGGACCGGGTCAACGGCTACGACGACGTGACCTGACCGTCCGCCGCTCCGCCGCTCCGCCGCTCCACCGTGCGATGCCCCCGCCCCCCAGGGACGGGGGCATCGGCCGTCCGCCCCCGGGCCGGGGATCCGGATAATGATCGTCCTGTTGTCAGTGGCGCCCGGTACGCTCGAAAGTACGATGACAGAGGATCTCTCACCGGCCGAGCGGTACGCGGCAGCCCGCAGGCGGGCAGCCGAGCAGGCCACCGCCCTCGCGTCCTTCCGCGAGATGTACGACTTCGGCCTCGACCCCTTCCAGATCGAGGCCTGCCAGGCGCTCGAAGCGGGGAAGGGCGTACTGGTGGCCGCCCCCACCGGCTCGGGCAAGACGATCGTGGGCGAGTTCGCCGTCCACCTCGCCCTGCAGCAGGGCAAGAAGTGCTTCTACACGACACCCATCAAGGCGCTGTCGAACCAGAAGTACGCCGACCTGTGCCGGCGCTACGGCACGGCCAAGGTCGGCCTGCTCACCGGCGACAACAGCGTGAACTCCGACGCCCCGGTGGTCGTGATGACCACCGAGGTGCTGCGGAACATGCTCTACGCCGGCTCGCAGACCCTGCTCGGCCTCGGCTACGTGGTCATGGACGAGGTGCACTACCTCTCCGACCGCTTCCGCGGCGCCGTCTGGGAGGAGGTGATCATCCACCTGCCCGAGTCGGTCACCCTGGTCTCACTCTCCGCCACCGTGTCCAACGCGGAGGAGTTCGGTGACTGGCTGGACACCGTCCGCGGCGACACCGAGGTGATCGTCTCCGAGCACCGGCCCGTGCCGCTGTTCCAGCACGTGCTCGCCGGGCGCCGGATGTACGACCTGTTCGAGGAGGGCGAGGGCCACAAGAAGGCCGTCAACCCCGACCTGGCCCGCCTCGCCCGCATGGAGGCCACCCGGCCGTCGTACCAGGACCGCAGACGCGGCCGGGCGATGCGCGAGGCCGACCGGGAGCGGGAGCGCAGACAGCGCTCGCGGGTGTGGACCCCGGGCCGGCCGGAGGTCATCGAGCGGCTCGACTCCGAGGGCCTGCTCCCGGCCATCACCTTCATCTTCAGCCGCGCCGCCTGCGAGGCCGCCGTACAGCAGTGCCTGTACGCGGGCCTGCGGCTCAACGACGAGGAGGCGCGCGAGCAGGTCCGCGCCCTGGTCGAGGAGCGCACCGCCTCCATCCCGACCGAGGACCTGCACGTCCTGGGCTACTACGAGTGGCTGGAGGGACTGGAGCGCGGGATCGCCGCCCACCACGCGGGCATGCTGCCGACCTTCAAGGAGGTCGTGGAGGAGCTGTTCGTCCGCGGCCTGGTCAAGGCCGTGTTCGCCACCGAGACCCTCGCGCTCGGCATCAACATGCCCGCCCGCTCGGTGGTGCTGGAGAAGCTCGTCAAGTGGAACGGCGAGCAGCACGCCGACATCACGCCCGGCGAGTACACCCAGCTGACCGGCCGGGCCGGCCGGCGCGGCATCGACGTCGAGGGCCACGCCGTGGTGCTCTGGCAGCGCGGTATGAGCCCCGAGCACCTCGCCGGTCTCGCGGGCACCCGCACGTATCCGCTGCGCTCCAGCTTCAAGCCGTCGTACAACATGGCGGTCAACCTGGTCGAGCAGTTCGGCCGGCACCGCTCGCGCGAGCTGCTGGAGACCTCGTTCGCGCAGTTCCAGGCCGACAAGTCGGTCGTCGGGATCTCCCGCCAGGTGCAGCGCAACGAGGAGGGCCTGGAGGGCTACAAGGCCTCCATGACCTGCCACCTCGGTGACTTCGAAGAGTACGCGCGGCTGCGCCGGGAGCTGAAGGACCGGGAGACCGAGCTGGCCCGGCAGGGCGCCGCCGAGCGCCGGGCCGAGGCCGCCGTCGCCCTGGAGAAGCTGAAGCCGGGCGACGTCATCCACGTGCCCACGGGCAAGTACGCGGGCCTCGCCCTGGTGCTGGACCCGGGCCTGCCCGCGGGCCGCTCCAACGGCCACCGCGGCTTCGACCACCACGACGGGCCGCGCCCGCTGGTGCTGACCGCCGAACGGCAGGTCAAGCGGCTGGCGTCGATGGACTTCCCGGTGCCGGTGGAGCCGCTGGACCGGATGCGGATCCCGAAGTCCTTCAACCCGCGCTCGCCGCAGTCCCGCCGGGACCTCGCCTCCGCGCTGCGTTCCAAGGCCGGGCACATCCCGCCGGAGCGGGCGCGCAGGAAGCGGTCCCAGGCCGCCGACGACCGCGAGATCGCGCGGCTGCGGACGGCGATCCGCGCGCACCCGTGCCACGGGTGCAACGACCGTGAGGACCACGCCCGCTGGGCCGAGCGCTACCACCGGCTGCTGCGCGACACCTCGCAGCTGGAGCGGCGCATCGAGGGCCGTACCAACACGATCGCGCGGACCTTCGACCGGATCGTGGCCCTGCTGACCGAGCTGGACTATCTGCGCGGCGACGAGGTCACCGAGCACGGCAAGCGGCTCGCGCGGCTGTACGGCGAACTGGACCTGCTGGCCAGCGAGTGCCTGCGCGAGCGGGTCTGGGAGGGGCTGGCCCCCGCCGAACTCGCCGCCTGCGTCTCCGCGTTGGTCTACGAGGCACGCGTCGGCGACGACGCCATGGCGCCGAAGCTGCCCTCCGGGAAGGCCAAGGCCGCACTCGGCGAGATGGTCCGGATCTGGGGCCGGCTCGACGGGCTGGAGGAAGAGTTCCGGATCAGCCAGACCGAGGGTGTCGGGCAGCGGGAGCCGGACCTCGGCTTCGCCTGGGCCGCGTACATGTGGGCGTCCGGCAAGGGGCTCGACGAGGTGCTGCGGGAGGCGGAGATGCCGGCCGGCGACTTCGTGCGGTGGTGCAAGCAGGTCATCGACGTGCTCGGGCAGATCTCCGCGGCGGCTCCGGTGGAGGGGTCGACCGTGGGGAAGGCCGCGCGCAAGGCTGTCGACCAGTTGCTGCGGGGCGTGGTGGCCTACTCGTCCGTCGGCTGACCCGCCCGTCTTCGTCCGGAACGGCGATCGCGGCCGCTGAGGTGCGGCCCCGGTCGCCGTTTCACTCTTCATGGTGAGTGAATTTCGTACGCTTGTCGTAAGTTACGCACGGTGTTCGAACAAAAGCCCTGAGTTTAAAAGGAGTTGAGGTTACTCCTCCTGCGGGGGCGATTTCAGGTGCTTGCCGAATATGACACGGCGATGATCCGGTCGGACTAAGCTCGCCCGCGGCGCACCGAGTTGAGCCAATTCGTGCGTCTGTTCCCAAACATGCCGTACGTCCCGATCCTTCACGTACCTTTCCCCCCGCAAGCTCCCCCGACACCCAGCCGATTCGTCTCAGAAGGCATCCATGGTGAGTGTTCAGAAGCCTCCCGGTCGCCGCGAACGCCCCTATGCGCGTGTACTCCTGCCACCGGCCATAGTGATGGCCGCGGCGGCCGGCGCCGCCGTCGCCCTGGTACCGCCCGCGGCCCGGTTCGCCGTCGGCGTGTGCGGAGCGCTGGCCGTGCTGCTGGTCCTCGGCACGGCCGGGGAGGCCGCCCGCCGCGGCCGACGGCTCCGCGAGGCACAGGACGAACACGCCCGTCACGCGGCGTACCTGGAGCAGCGGATCGCCGCCCACAACGAGCTGATGGAGCGCTTCGCCACCGAGGTCCTGCCCAACGGCTTCTACCGGCTGCGCCGCGGCCAGGTCCTCCGCAACGTCGTGCGCGACGTCTTCGACGCGGACCCCTACCTGCGCTCCCTGCCCGACGGCTACCGCGAACTGATCCGCATGGCGCTGCGCGGTGCCGACCAGGAGATCTCGATGCGCGACGCCACGGAGCGCTCCTTCGTGAGCGTCGCCCGGCGCGTCCAGGCCATCGTCCACCAGCAGGCCCAGGAACTGCGCGAGATGGAGGAGGACCACGGCCGCAACCCCGAGGTCTTCGACGACCTGCTGCGCATCGACCACGGCACCTCGCTGATCGGCCGGCTCGCCGACACCATCTCCGTCCTCGGCGGCGGGCGGCCCGGCCGCCAGTGGCCCAAGCCGGTCTCCCTCTACAGCGTGCTGCGCGGTGCGATGTCGCGCATCCTGGAGTACCGCCGCATCAACCTCGCCTCCATCGTCAACATCAACATCAAGGGCACCTCGGTCGAGCCGGTCATCCACGCCGCCGCCGAACTCCTCGACAACGCCACCCGCTACTCGCCGCCCACGACCAAGGTGCACGTCACCGCCGTCGAGGTGCAGTCGGGCGTCGTCATCGAGATCGAGGACTGCGGGGTCAGCCTGAGCGAGGAGTCCCGCGCCCGCATCGAGCAGATGATCGTGGACGCCAAGAACGGCGAGGACGCGCACAACCTCGGCGAGAACCCGCGCCTCGGCCTCGCCGTCGTCGGCCGCCTCTGCAAGCGGTTCGACATGGAGGTCTCGCTGCGCTCCTCCGCCTACGGCGGGGTCCGCGCCATCCTCGTGGTGCCGCGGGTCATGACGACCACCGAGCCCGGGGTCGGCGCCGTGCAGGCCCACGGCATCGGTGCCGCCGCCGCCCAGATCCCGACGGCGGACGCCGTCGAGGGCCCCAAGCGCCCGGCCAAGAAGCGCCGCCCCACCAGCCCCAAGATCCCCGCCGGCATCTCCCTGGAGGACGACGTCCCCGAGGTCACCGAGTGGACGGCGGGCGGCCTGCCGCAGCGCCGCAGCCGGGTGCGGACCTCGCTCACCCAGCGGTACGCCGAGCAGGCCGCCATCGAGCGGGCCGAACGCGAGGGCCGGCCGACCATCTGGTCGCAGCGGAAGCCGGAGCCCGAGCCCGAGCCCGAGATCGACCCCGAGCGCAAGAAGCTCATGGAACGGCCGCCGGGCCTGTGGATGGAGGACTTCTGGAACGGCCTGCGCAAGGGCATGCCGCCGGACACCCCCACCCACGAACTGACCGACTTCACGCTCCACCCGACCAAGTACCTGCATCTGCTCAACGATCCGGCCGACTACGCCGAGGGCGTCACCGAGGGCGCCACCGAGGCCGACGACGAGGGGGACCTCAAGTGATCCAGCAGCGAGGCAACCTGGACTGGATGCTCAAGCAGCTGAACGACGGCGTGCCGGGCATCGAGATGATCGTGGTCCTCTCCGCCGACGGACTGCGCATCGCCCGCTACGGCGGCGACCCCGACGCCGCCGACCGGGTGGCCGCCGCCTGCGCGGGCGTACAGAGCCTGGCCACCGCCATCATCCAGGAGCTGCCCGAGGCCGGCGACATGAAGACCGTCGTCTTCGAGATCGACGGCGGCTACTTCTACCTCATGAACGCCGGCCCCGGCGCCTTCCTCGCCGTGCTCTCCGACGTGACCTGCGAACCGGGGCGGATGAGCGGCATGATGCGCGACCTCGTCGTCCGGATCGGCGCCCACCTCACCAGTCCGCCCCGGCGGAACGGGCAGACCGTATGACCCCTCCACGACGCATGCGGCGCCGGCCGCAGCCCCCGACCCCGACGCCGCAGCCGGCCCCCGAGCCGGCGCAGCCGCCGCAACCCGCGCTGCCGGAGGCGGCGGACGGCCAGGGACCGCGCGCGAACCCGGAACGGCTGTACTCCGTGGCCGAGTCCGACGACGCCCGCGCCGAACTCGACCTGGTGACGTTAATCGTGGCGCGTACCGCGCCACCGGTGTCCGCCACGCCGGAGCAGGCGGCAGTGCTCCGCCTCTGCCACGCCCCGCTGTCGGTGGCGGAGCTCTCGGCCTACCTCAGGCTTCCGTTCAGCACGATGACCGTCCTGCTCACCGAGCTGATCACGGCCGAACTGGTGCACGCGCGCGCGCCCATCGTCCGCCAGGCCGTCCCCGACCGATCACTCCTCGAAGCGGTGATGCATGGACTTCAAAGGCTCTGACACCCTCCCCGGCCCGCGCACCGAGGACCACCTGCCGCACACGGCGCAGGCCGCGGTGAAGATCGTGATCGTGGGCGGTTTCGGCGTCGGCAAGACCACCATGGTCGGTTCGGTCAGCGAGATCAGACCGCTGACCACCGAGGAGACCATGACGCAGGCCGGCATCGGGGTCGACGACGACTACGGCTCCGACTCCAAGACGGCCACCACCGTGGCCATGGACTTCGGCCGCATCAGCATCACCGAGAAGCTGGTGCTCTACCTCTTCGGCACCCCCGGCCAGGAGCGCTTCTGGTTCCTGTGGAACGGCCTGTTCGAAGGCGCGCTCGGCGCGGTCGTACTGGTCGACACCCGGCGCCTGGAGGTCAGCTTCGACGTCATGGGGCGGCTGGAGGAGGGCGGCGTGCCCTTCGTCGTCGCCGTCAACTCCTTCCCGGACGCGCCCCGTTACCCCGTCGAGGAACTGCGCACCGCGCTCGACCTGAGCCCGGACATCCCGATCATCGAGTGCGACGTGCGCCGCCGGGCCTCCAGCAAGGACGTGCTGCTGACCCTGATGCGCTTCCTGCACTCGCTCGCCATGTCCGGCGCCCTCACCTGACGGCAGCCCCCCGACCCCTGACCTTTCCGTTCCGAAAGCGACCACTGTGACGCCTGAACCCCCCTTCCCGACCGGCACGCACGACACCCTCTCCGGTCCGCCGCCGGGCTGCCCCGCGCACGGCCTCGTCCCCGGGGGACCGCGCCGGCTCTACGGCCCCGAAGCGGAGGACCTCGGCGAGCTGTACGAGCGCCTGCGCGAGGAGCACGGCCCCGTGGCGCCCGTGCTCCTCCACGACGACGTCCCGATGTGGGTGGTCCTCGGCCACGCCGAGAACCTGCAGATGGTGCGCCAGGCCTCCCAGTTCACCCGCGACAGCCGGATCTGGACCCCGCTGCGCGAGGGCAGGGTCAAGCCCGACCACCCGCTCATGCCGCACATCGCCTGGCAGCCCATCTGCTCCCACGCCGAGGGCGAGGAGCACAAGCGGCTGCGCGGCGCCGTCACCGCGGCCATGGAGACCATCGACCACCGCAGCGTGCGCCGCCACATCGGCCGCTACACCCAGATCCTCGTCAACAGCTTCTGCGAGCGGGGGCGGGCCGAGCTGGTCTCCCAGTTCGCCGAACACCTGCCGATGGCCGTGATGTGCGAGATCCTCGGCATGGCGGAGGAGTACAACGACCGGATGGTGCAGGCCGCCCGGGACGCCCTCAAGGGCACCGAGACCGCCATCCAGAGCCACGCCTACGTCATGGAGGCGCTCAGCCGGCTCACCACCCGGCGGCGCGCCGAGCCCGAGGACGACTTCACCAGTCACCTCATCACCCACCCGGCCGGGCTCACCGACGACGAGGTCCGCGAGCACCTGCGGGTCGTCCTCTTCGCGGCCTACGAGGCCACGGCCAACCTCCTGGCCAACGCGCTGCGCATGGTGCTGACCGAGCCGGGCTTCCGCGCCCGGCTCAACGGCGGCCAGATGACGGTGCCGGAGGCGATCGAGCAGTCCCTGTGGGACGAGCCGCCGTTCAGCACCGTCCTCGGCTACTACGCCAAGCAGGACACCGAGCTGGGCGGGCGGCAGATCCACAAGGGCGACGGGCTGCTCTTCGCGCCCGCCCCGGGCAACGTCGACCCGCGGGTACGGCCCGACCTGTCCGCGAGCATGCAGGGCAACCGCGCGCACCTCGCCTTCGGCGGCGGCCCGCACGAGTGCCCCGGCCAGGACATCGGCCGCGCCATCGCGGACGTCGGCGTCGACGCGCTGCTGACCCGGCTGTCCGACATCCAGCTCGACTGCCCCGAGGAGGACCTGCGCTGGCGGTCGTCCATCGCCTCCCGGCACCTGGTCGCCCTGCCGGTGCGCTTCGAACCGAAGCCGCAGCAGGACGTCGACCTGCCGCCGCAGGCCATGCCCGTCCCGCAGCAGCGCTCCCACTGGCAGGTCGGCACCCTGAGCACCGACCCGGCACCGCCCGCCGAACCCCGGCCGGTCAGCGTGCGTCCCGCCCTCATCCCGCCCCCGGCCCCGCCGGCGACCCCGCAACTTGTTCGTCCCCGGGGCTTCTGGCGGCGACTGCTGGCCTGGTGGCGCGGCGAGTGAGACCCGCCCCTCCCGGGAGCCCGGCGTGATCCGGACGACGGGTCCTAGGCGGCCCAGGTCTCGTACGACGTCCAGGCGCGGAGTGCGCGTGCGCTGGTGAACGCGTGCTCCGCGCCCGTGACGGGGTCGGTGAACTCCAGATGCCGGGCCAGCAGTTGGAGGGGGCGGCGGAAGGTGCCGGGGGGTTCGGGAGCGGCCACCTCGGGATAGAGCGGGTCGCCGAGGATGGGGACGCCCAGGGCGTTCAGGTGCACCCTCAACTGGTGGGTCTGGCCGGTCGTGGGGACGAGCCGGTAGCGGCCGAGGCCGGCGCGGTGCCCGGCCAGTTCCACACGGGTCTCCGCGTTCGGCTCGCCCGGGACCTCCCGGGCGGCCTGCACCCCCCGCTCCTTGACGATCCTGCTGCGCACGGTCCGGGGCAGGGCGAGCGCGGGGTCGTACGGCGCCACGGCCTCGTACTCCTTGCGCACGCGCCGGTCCCGGAACAGCGTCTGGTAGGCGCCGCGTTCCTCGGGCCGTACCGTGAACAGCACCAGCCCGGCGGTGAGCCGGTCCAGGCGGTGGGCCGCCGTCAGCGTCGGCATGCCCAGCTCGCGCCGGAGCCGGGCCAGCGCGGTCTCGGCGACGTGCATGCCCCGTGGCGTCGTGGCCAGGAAGTGCGGCTTGTCGGCCACCACGATGTGCTCGTCCCGGTACACCACCTCCACCGGGAACGGCACCGGCACCTCGGCGGGCAGCTCGCGGTGGAACCAGACGTACGTCCCCGGCCGGAACGGCGCGTCCGGCGCCACGGCCCGCCCGTCGGCCCCGACCACCAGCCCCGCGGCGAACATCGACTCGATCGTCCCGGGCCCGGCCCCCGTCAGCCGCTCCACCAGGTGCTCGCGCACGGTGGCCCACGCCCCGTCCGCGGGGAGTCGTACCCGCACGGGGTCGACCCCCTCGCGCTGGGGGAGCGGGGCGGGCGGGGGCGGGGTACGGCGTCTCATCGGGGTCAAGGGTACGGGCACGGCGTCACCGGGACGGGGGGCCGAAATCGGGTGCGCCCACGGCCGCGCACTCGGCAGGATGTCGGGCATGCCCTATCTCACCAGCCCGGTCGTGGCACCCGGCGCACTGGCCCGCGCCCCCCAGCCCACCCTCCCCGCCGGCGACGGCCTGGTCCTGCGCCCCTGGCGGGCCGAGGACGCGCCCGCGGTGCACGCCGCCTTCCAGGACCCGGTCCTGCGGCAGTGGCACATAAGGTCCTGTGACTCCGCCGAGGAGGCCGCCGGCTGGATCGCGCAGTGGCACCAGGGGTGGGCGGACGAGCGCGAGGGGCAGTGGGCCGTCGTGGAGGAGGCGACGGACGAGCTGCTGGGCCGGGTCGCGCTGCGCCAGATCCTGCTCGGGGACGGCGTCGCCGAGGTGGCGTACTGGACGGTGGCGCGGGCGCGGGGCCGGGGCGTCGCGGTGCGGGCCACGGCGGCCCTGGCCCACTGGTCCTTCGAGGAGCTGGGCCTGCACCGCCTGGAACTCACCCACGCCACCGCCAACCAGGCGTCCTGCCGGGTCGCCGGCAAGGCCGGGTTCGCCCTGGAGGGCACCAAGCGCAGCGCCCTGAACCACCCGGACGGCTGGCACGACATGCACCTGCACGCGCGCGTGCGCGGGGACTGAGAGCCACGGCGGACGTGAGGAAGCGGCGGCCCCGAGCCGGGTGCCGCCGCTTGGGTACGTCCGCTCAGGCCGCCGCTGCCGCCGCGCCCTCCTGCTCGGCCTCGATCCGGGCGTTCCACTCCCGCTTGGAGGCCTGCCAGCCGTCCTCGTTGTGGCCGAGGCGCCAGTAGCCGGAGATCGACAGGTCCTCGCGCGGGATCTCCCGCTCGACCCGCAGCAGCCGGCGCAGCTCCTTCACGAAGCCCGCCTCGCCGTGCACGAAGGCGTGCATCCGGCCTGCGGGGAACTCCAGCCCGCGCACGGCCTCCACCAGGGCCTCGCCGACCGGCCGGTCCCCGCGGTGCAGCCAGACCACCGGCACCTCGGTGTCGATCTTCTGCTCCTCCTCGGGGCCGGACACCTCGACGAAGGCGTGCGCACGGGCGCCGGCGGGCAGCGTCTCCAGGGCGCGGGCGATCGCGGGCAGCGCGCTCTCGTCACCGGCGAGCAGGTGCCAGTCGGCCTCCGGGTCGGGCGCGTAGGCGCCGCCGGGGCCCATGAAGCGCACGGTGTCGCCGGGCTGCGCCCGGACGGCCCAGGGGCCGGCCAGGCCCTCGTCGCCGTGGACGACGAAGTCCAGGGTCAGCTCGCGCCGGCCCGGGTCCCAGGCGCGCACGGTGTACGTCCGGGTCACCGGCCACTGCTCGCGGGGGAACTCGGCGCGGATCCGCTCCAGGTCGAACGGCTCCGGGTAGGTGACGCCGTCGGCGCCGAACAGCAGCTTCACGTAGTGGTCGGTGCAGGTGTCCGCGGCGAATCCGGCCAGGCCCTCGCCGCCGAGCACCACACGCTGCATGTGCGGGGTCAGCCGCTCGGTGCGCATCACCTGGGCGGTATGGGGCTTGCGCGGCTTTCGTCCCGGACGCTCTGCCATCACGGCCTCCTGCGGGGGTTGGTTAGGTTTACCTAAGTTAGCATCCCGCTCTGATTCCACACCTGTTCCGCCGGCGCCCGCGGAGATCCCTTTACCGGAATATTCCGGTAGCCGTCACCGCGCGAGCGTCGTCAACAGCCGCTGCAGCGAGCCGCCGAGGCCCCACCGGTGCGCCAGCTCCTCCAGCGCCGCCGGATCGCGCGGGGCCCGCGGCAGCGTTGTGTCGACGTCCGGAAGCGGCACGTCGTCGGCCACCCGCACCACCTTCGGCGCGACCGCGAGGTACGGCCGGGCCTCGGTGAGCCGCTTGCGCTGCGACGGCGTGAGCTTCGCCCGCGGGTCGTCGACCGCCGCCATGATCCCGGCCAGGTCGCCGAACTCGCCGAGCAGCTTGGCGGCCGTCTTCTCGCCGATCCCGGCCACGCCCGGCAGGCCGTCGCTCGGGTCGCCGCGCAGCAGCGCCAGATCCGCGTACCCGCGCCCGTCGACGCCATACTTCTCGCGCAGCACCGCCGCGTCGGTCAGCTGGAGCGTGCCGACGCCCTTCAGCGGATACAGCACCCGGATTCCGCGCTCGTCGTCCACCAGCTGGTACAGGTCGCGGTCGCCGGTGACGATGTCGACCGGGCCCCGGGCCCGCGCGGTGAACGTGCCGATCACGTCGTCCGCCTCGTACCCCGCGACGCCGACGCGCGCGATCCCGAGCGCGTCCAGCACCTCCTCGATCACCGGCACCTGCGGGGCGAGGGTGTCCGGCACCTCCTCCGCGTCCGGCGCGCCCTCGTGCTCCTCGGCGACCCGGTGCGCCTTGTAGGTGGGGATGAGGTCCACCCGCCACCGCGGGCGCCAGTCCGCGTCCATGCAGGCCACCAGGTGCTCCGGCCGGTGGTCCTTGACCAGCCGGTCGATGAAGTCCAGCAGCCCGCGGACCGCGTTGACGGGCGTGCCGTCCGGCGCCTTCACGGAGTCCGGGACGCCGAAGTAGGCGCGGAAGTACAGCGAGGCGGTGTCGAGAAGCATCAGTCGTCCGGTCACGCACGCATCATGCCGCACGCCACCGACAGCGCCCGGCGGCCCCGGAACGCGTTGCGTGACGCGCACTGCCGTGAACCCGGCCACTTCCGAGTTTGCCTCGCCTTGACCTGGGGAGGCGCGGCCTCTGTCATGTCCCCGGAGACGAGAGGTACGTGTGTCAGCCAGGCTTGAGGCGGAGCACCTGTTCAAGGTGTTCGGCAGACGACCGCACGAAGCAGTGGAACGCCTGCGTGGAGGCGCCGACCGGACGGAGCTGCGGGCCGACGGCACGACCGCCGCCGTGATCGACGCGTCCTTCCGCGTCGAGGCCGGTGAGATCTTCGTCGTCATGGGGCTGTCGGGGTCCGGCAAGTCCACCCTGCTGCGCATGCTCAACGGGCTGCTGGAGCCGACCGCGGGCAGCGTGCGTTTCGACGGCCAGGACCTGACCGCCCTCACCGACCGGGAGCTGCGCGCCCTGCGCTCGAAGAAGATCAGCATGGTCTTCCAGCACTTCGCGCTGTTCCCGCACCGCAGTGTCCGCGACAATGCCGCCTACGGCCTGGAAGTGCAGGGCGTGCCCCGCGCCGAGCGCGAACGCCGCGCCGACGAGGCGCTCGCCCTGTGCGGCCTGGCCGGCTGGGAGACGTCCTGGCCCGACGAGCTGTCCGGCGGCATGCAGCAGCGCGTCGGCCTCGCCCGCGCCCTCGCCACCGACGCCGACGTGCTGCTGATGGACGAGTCCTTCAGCGCCCTGGACCCGCTGATCCGCCGGGACATGCAGGACCAGCTGCTGGAACTCCAGAAGACCCTGAAGAAGACCATCGTCTTCATCACCCACGACCTCAACGAGGCCATGCGGCTCGGCGACCGCGTCGCCGTCATGCGGGACGGCCGCATCGTCCAGACCGGCACCGCCGAGGACATCCTGCTGCGCCCGGAGAACGACTACGTCGCCTCCTTCATCCAGGACGTCGACCGCTCCCGGGTGCTGACGGCCGGAGCGCTCATGGACACCTCGGTCACGGCCGACGCACCCCTGTGCGGCTGCGAGACCGCGACCCGCCGGACACCCTTCGTGGAGCTGTGCGCCATCAGCGCCCGGCTGTCGCACCGGGTCTCCGTCGTGGACGAGGCGAACCGGGTCGTCGGCGTCGTCCCGCGGCAGCGCCTGGTCGGCTTCCTCGGCGACGAGACGGCCGGTCCCGTGCCCTGCGACAACCCGGACGGGAAGGTGATCAGCCGTGCCTAGGATCCACCTCGGCGACTGGGTCGACTCCGGCGTCGCCTGGCTGGTCGACCACCTCTCCTGGCTGTTCGACGCCGTCAGGGCGGTGACGGAGGGCATGTACGACGGCATCGACGCCGTGCTCACCGCGCCCGCACCGCTGCTGACGGCGGGCATCCTCGCCGTCGTCGCCTGGTGGCTGCGCGGGCTGCTCGCCGGAGTCCTCGCCTTCGCCGGGTTCGCCCTCGTGGACTCGCTCGACCTGTGGGACCGGGCCATGTCCACCCTGGCGCTGGTCCTCGTGGCGACCGTGATCGCCCTGGTGATCTCGATCCCGCTGGGCGTCCTGGCCGCCCGTTCCAAGGCGGTCAGCGCCGCCGTACGGCCGGTGCTGGACCTGCTCCAGACCATGCCGTCGATGGTGCTGCTGATCCCGGCCATGCTCTTCTTCGGGCTGGGCACCGCCGCCGGTGTCGTCGCCACCCTGATCTTCGCGCTCGCCCCCGGCGTCCGCATGACCGAACTCGGCATCCGGCAGGTCGACGCCGAACTGGTCGAGGCCGCCGAGGCGTTCGGCACCACCCCGCGCAACATCCTGTGGCGGGTCCAGCTGCCGCTCGCCCTGCCGACCATCATGGCCGGCGTCAACCAGGTGATCATGCTCGGTCTGTCCATGGTCGTCATCGCCGGCATGGTCGGCACCGGCGGCCTCGGCGGCGCCGTCAACGAGGCCATCGGCCGGCTCGACATCGGCTACGGCTTCGAGGCGGGCGTCGGCATCGTCGTCCTGGCGATCTACCTCGACCGGGTCACCGGCGCGCTCGGCACCCAGCTCTCCCCGCTGGGCCGCAGGGCCGCGGCGAAGGCCCCCACGCGCGCGTGGTCGTACCGCCCGCGCCCGGCCGTCGCCGTGGCCGGAGTGGCCGTCCTCGCCCTCGTCGCGGGCGGACTCGGGATCTTCGGCCCCTCGGCCGGCACCTCCGAGGCCTCCGGCACGGACGTCGGCAAGGGCAAGGAGATCCGGATCGGCTACATCCCCTGGGACGAGGGCATCGCCTCCACCTTCCTCTGGAAGGAGCTGCTGGAGGAGCGCGGCTTCAAGGTGACCACCACCCAGTACGCGGCCGGCCCCCTCTACACCGGCCTCGCCACCGGCCAGCTCGACTTCCAGACCGACTCCTGGCTGCCCACCACCCACGCCGAGTACTGGACGAAGTACGGCAAGCGGCTCGACGATCTCGGCAGGTGGTACGGACCCACCTCCCTGGAGCTGAGCGTCCCCTCCTATGTCAAGGACGTGAATTCCCTGACGGACCTCAAGGAGCACGCCTCCGAGTTCCACGGGAAGATCGTCGGCATCGAGCCCAGCGCGGGCATGATGGGCCTGCTGAAGAGCAAGGTGCTGAAGGCGTACGGCCTGGACGGCTCGTTCGACGTGGTCGACGGCTCCACGCCGGCCATGCTCGCCGAGCTGAAGCGCGCCTACGCCAGGAAGCAGCCGGTCGTCGTCACCCTGTGGTCGCCGCACTGGGCGTACAGCGACTACGACCTGAAGAAGCTCAAGGACCCCGAGGGCGCCTGGGGCAGGGGCGACGGCGTGCACACCCTCGCCCGCAAGGGCTTCGCCGCCGACAACCCTCAGGTCGGCAAGTGGCTGAGGGACTTCTCCATGACCGAGGAGCAGCTGACGGGCCTGGAGGCGCAGATCCAGAAGTCCGGCAAGGGCAGGGAGCAGGACGCCGTGCGCACCTGGCTGCGGCAGCACCCCGGCATGGCCGACCGGTGGGCGCCCGTCGCCGGCGACCGCACCACAAGCCAGGCGGCCGGGTGACCTGACCGGCCCGGACCGCCTCCCGAGGGGCGGGCGCCGCCGGACGCCCCACGCGTCCGGTGCCGCCCGCCCCTCGCGGCGTTCCGCCCACGGCAAGGATCCGGCCAATCACCCTGCGTCAGGAGCGTTGGCCCGGGCCCGGGTGCCCCGCCCAGCTGGTCGGCCTGTTCATCCTCCAGGGTGACCGGGCCCCGCACCGGTCACCGGGCCCCGATCACTGGCGCGAACCGACAGGGTGGGGATCACGGGAATGTCAGGGATGTGACAGGCACGTGAAACGGTTTGCCGAACATGCGTAGGGTGCAGAGAAGTCATCGGAAGAGGTGTGCCCCGCAGCGGGCACTCGGACAGCGGCACGACGAGTGAGGGAGGGAGCCGGAGCGATGGGCGACCACAAAGAGCAGCAGCCCGTGCGGGTGGGCGCGGCCGTCCGGCGGCGTCGCCGTGCG
This sequence comes from Streptomyces sp. NPDC046881, assembly GCF_040645015.1. NCBI lineage: Bacteria > Bacillati > Actinomycetota > Actinomycetes > Kitasatosporales > Streptomycetaceae > Streptomyces > Streptomyces sp. NPDC046881. The sequence goes on from NZ_JBEYXJ010000009.1 coordinate 24,791, forward strand.
CTGGAACTGACCCTCGCCGTCGTGGCCGAGCGCAGCGGCCTCTCGGTGCCCTTCCTGAGCCAGGTCGAGAACGACCGGGCCCGCCCGAGCCGTACCTCCCTGGAGAAGCTGGCCGACGCCCTGCGGACCACGGCCGTCGAACTCCTCGCCGCCGCCGACCCGGCCGCCAGCGTGGACGTCGTCCGCGCCGATCACCTCCCCGAGGGCGACTTCGACCCGCGCACCCGCCCCCTGGTGCGCGGCCACCACCAGCTGCACGCCTCCGAGTTCACCGGCGACCACGACGCCGGCCGCGAGTTCCAGCACCGCAACGACGAGCTGATGTACGTCGCCGACGGCGCGGTGGAGATCGAGGCCGAGGGGCGCGCGTACCGGCTCGGCCGCGGCGACACCCTGTACCTGACGGGCGGCGTACGGCACCGCTGGCGGGCCACCGTGCCGGACACCCGGATCATCGTGGTCGCGGTGGCGGAGCACATCGAGGCCGTCCAGGACAGGTCCCGCTGACGGATCCGGCGAGTTCGGCGAAGGTGCGTGGCATGGCTGTCGGTCGTCCGCAGGCCCGTCGTGGGTCGCGCGGTTCCCCGCGCCCCTTCCGGGCGCGAGTCGTCTCCCTGGTTCCGTCCCTCACCGAGGCCGTGGCCGTCACCCTGCCCGGTGCCCTCGTCGGCGCCACCGACTGGTGCACCCACCCGGCGGACCTCGATGTCACCCGGATCGGCGGGACGAAGAACCCGAAGCTCGACCGGATCCTCGCCCTCGCCCCCGACCTGGTGATCGCCAACGAGGAGGAGAACCGCGCCCCCGACCTCGACGCCCTGCGCACGGCGGGCGTCGAGGTGCTGGTCACCGAGGTGCGCGGCGTGCCGCAGGCCTTCACCGAGCTGGACCGGGTGCTCACCGCGTGCGGTGCGCCGGGCCGGCCCGGCTGGCTGGACGCGGCCGAGGCCGCCTGGGCGGCGCCGCCCGCGCCGGCCGAGCGCCGGACGGCGGTCGTACCCGTCTGGCGCCGGCCCTGGATGGTCCTCGGCCGGGACACCTTCGCGGGCGACGTCCTGGCCCGCCTGGGCGTGGACCACGCGTACGCCACGCACGCCGAGCGCTACCCCCGCGTCCCCCTGGACGAGCTGCGGGCGGCGCGCCCGGACGTGGTGGTGCTGCCCGACGAGCCGTACCGGTTCACCGCCGACGACGGCCCGGAGGCCTTCCCCGGCCTGCCCTGCGCCCTGGTCAGCGGGCGGCACCTGACGTGGTACGGCCCGTCCCTGACCGAAGCGCCACGGGTGCTGGCCGGGGCGCTGCGAGCAGCTCGCCGCTGAGCAGGCCGCGCACGGTGCCCCGGGCCGCCGCGAGCCAGGCGGCCACCAGGACGCCGTACAGGCCGGCGGACAGGGCGTCGTACACCGCCAGACCGGTGTGCCGGGCGAGGGCCGCGGCGCCGGTGACACAGGTGCCCACCGGGAAGGTGAACGCCCACCAGGTCAGCGCGAAGCCCATGCCCCGGCGCCGGGCCCGCACCAGGTGCGCGGTGGCCAGCCCCAGCCAGAGCAGCGCGAAGCCCATCACCGGCACCCCGTAGAGCACGGCGAACACGCCGAGACCCCGGTCGTACGGGGCCGGTACGACCCCGGGGGCGGCGTCCGCGATCAGTGCGACGGCGGTGGTGGACTGGCCCAGCGGGCCGAGAACCAGGAACAGGGTCGGGGTGAGCGCGAGCGGCAGCGGCCCCGCGGTGAGCAGCCGGGCGAAGACCAGCGGCAGCATCAGCAGCACGGCCAGCAGGCTCAGCCCGAACAGCGCGAAGCAGGCCAGCAGCAGGGTCTCCCGGGGCTGCCCCGGCGGCAGGTGCGGCACCAGCAGCGGGCCGAGCGCGGCCGACACCATGGGCGCGACCAGCGGCAGCAGCCACACCGGGGTGGCCTGGGCGGCCTCGACGCGGTGCCGTACGGCCATCAGGTACGGCACGGCCACGGCGGTCCCCAGCCCGACCGCCGTACCGGTGGTGAACAGCACGGTGTCCAGGGCGACGGCCGCACGGACGCCGATCAGCTCCCGGCCGGCCGTCAGGGCGCCGCCGCCGACCGCCAGCAGGGCCATCGCCAAGCAGCCATAGAAGGGGGCCACGGCGGGGTCGAGGAGGTGGGCGCGGGCCTGGTCGCGGTGGCGGCTCCAGTGCACGGCCCGGGCGGCCAGCAGGACCACCAGCAGGAGCAGGGACAGCGCCCAGACGGCCGCGAGGACACCGCGCGCTCCGTGCGCCGGTCCGGGCAGCGCGATGCCGGCCGAGCCGACGACGGCGGTGCCCATCACGGAGGCGTACCAGTTCGGGCCGAGGTGCCGGAGCCGGTCGGCACGGGGGAGGGGCAGGGGCTGGGCTGCGGTGACCATGTCACCACGGTCCCGCGGCCGGTCGCCCGTGACCAGGGAGTTCCCCTCTATGAGGACATAAGCTGGTCTTATGAGCGAGGCGGAAGAACAGCGGCAGCCGACGGCATCCCTGGCGCACCGGGTACCGGACCTCGCCGCGCTGGAGCTGCTGATCGCGGTGGCGCGGCTGGGCAGTCTCGGCGCGGCGGCACGCGAGGTCGGGATCACCCAGCCCGCGGCCAGCAGCCGGATCCGCTCCATGGAACGGCAGCTGGGCGTCGCCCTGGTCGACCGCTCGCCGCGCGGCTCCCGGCTCACCGACGCCGGCGCCCTGGTCACCGACTGGGCCCGGCGGGTGGTGGAGGCCGCTGCGGCCTTCGACGCGGGGGCGCGGGCGCTCAGGGACCGGCGGGACTCGCGGCTCAGGGTCGCGGCGAGCATGACCATCGCCGAGTACCTGCTGCCCGGCTGGCTCCTCGCGCTGCACGCCGAGCGGCCCGACACGGCCGTCTCGCTGCTCGCGGGCAACTCCGCGAAGGTCGCGGAGCTGCTGCTGGCCGGCGAGGCGGACGTCGGCTTCGTGGAGGGGCTGTCCGTGCCCACGGGGCTGGATTCCACGGTCATCGCCCACGACCGGCTGATCGTCGTCACCGCGCCGGGCCACCCGTGGGCCCGCCGCCGGCGGCCCGTGACGGCGACGGAGCTGGCCGCGACCCCGCTCATCCTGCGCGAACGCGGCTCCGGCACCCGCCAGGTCCTCGACGCGGCCCTCGGCGGCCCGGCCCGCCCGCTGATCGAGCTGTCCTCCACGACGGCGGTGAAGGCCTCGGCGGTCAGCGGCGCCGGCCCCTCGGTCCTGAGCGAACTGGCGGTGGGCGAGGAACTGTCGATGCGGCGCCTGGTCAGCATCCCGGTCGAGGGCATGACCCTCCACCGCGACCTGCGCGCGGTCTGGCCCACGGGCCACCGCCCGACCGGCCCGGCCCGCGAACTGCTGTCGCTGACACGGGGCTGAGAGCGCGCACGGCTCCGCCGCGGACCGCGAGTAGCCGTCACGGATCCCGACCCGGACCCGGACCCGGATCCGGTCCTAGGCCCGGTCCTGGGCCCGGGCCCGAGCCCGAGGGAGAAGCAACACTCCGTCGCGGATCGCTCCCGAGCGGCCCGGTGCCTCCCCGCCCAGCCGCACCCGGAAGCGCCCCGCGACCCCTGCGGCGCCCTCCAACCCCGCCCCGGCGTAAATTCCTTGGCCGTGTCACGGGGCGAACCGGCACCATGCTCCGCATGACCGTCGTCGCGCCGCCCGCCACGGGCGTCCGTGTTCCCTGGGAAGTCCTGCCGGCCGTCGTCCGTGACGCCGTCGGGCAGGTGCTCGGGGCCCCGGTGGTGCGGGCCGTCACGCAGAGCGGCGGCTTCTCGCCCGGTGTGGCCGCCCGGGTGCGCACGGCGTCCGGCCGTACCGGATTCGTCAAGGCGGTCAGCGCCGAGGTCAACCCGCACAGCCCCGGCCTGCACCGCAAGGAGGCACGGAACGCCGCCGCCCTGCCGGCCGGCGTGCCGGCGCCCCGGCTGCTCGGGTCGTACGACGACGGCACCTGGGTGGCGCTGGTCTTCGAGGAGGTGGCGGGGCGCCAGCCACACGTGCCCTGGCGGCCGGCGGAACTGCGCCGGGTGCTGGACGCGGTGACCGTGCTCGCCCGCACCGGCACGCCGTCCCCGGTCGACGCCCCGCCCGTCGCCGACGAGCTGGCCGACGACTTCGCCGGCTGGCGCGCGCTCCGCGACGGCGAGGCCGGCGACGTACGGGACCTGCTCGGCGAGTGGCCCGCGGAGCACCTGGCCGAACTCGCCGCGCTGGAGGCCGGATGGGCCGAGGGCGCGTCCGGGGACACCCTCGCCCACGGCGACCTGCGCGCGGACAACGTCCTGCTCACGGCCGACGGTGTCGTCTTCGTGGACTGGCCGCACGCCCTGCGCGCCGCGCCCTGGTTCGACCTGCTGGTCATGCTGCCGTGCGTGCGGGCGCAGGGCGGCCCGGACCCGGAGGAGGTCTTCGCCGCGCACCCCCTCGGCCGGGCGGCGGACCCGGGCGCCGTGACCGCCGCGCTGGCCGCCCTCACCGGCTACTTCCTGCGCGGCTCGCTGCGGCCGGCGCCGCCGGGTCTGCCCACCCTGCGCCCCTTCCAGCGCGCGCAGGGCGAGGCCGCCCTGGCCTGGCTCAGGAGGCGGCTGTGACCAGGGCCCGCATCACCCGCAGGTCCTCGGCCATCTCCGGATGCCACTGCACGCCCAGCACCCAGCCCCGGTCCGCCGGCAGTTCGACGGCCTCCACGGTGCCGTCCGCCGCGTAGGCCGATGGGACGAGCCCCTCGCCGAGCCGCTCCACCGCCTGGTGGTGGTACGTCGGCACCGTCAGCTCTTCCGGGACGATGCCGGCGTACCGCGTGCCCGGCACCGGCTTCACCGGGTGCTCGCCGAACACGCCGACCAGCTCCGCGTGCCCGTCCAGGTGCTGGACCAGCGTGCCGCCGAGGGCGACGTTCACCAGCTGCATGCCCCGGCAGACGCCGAGCAGAGGCACCCCCGCGGCCAGCGCCGCCCGGATCAGCGCGAGCTCCCAGGCGTCCCGCTCCGGCGCGGGCGGCCCCGTGCGCGGTGAGCGCTCGGCGCCGTACCGGGCCGGGTCGACGTCGGGGCCGCCCGCGATGACCAGCCCGTCGAGCCGGGCCACCGCGGCCTCGGCGTGCTCCGGCGCGTCCGGCGGCAGCAGCGCCGCCAGCCCGCCGGCCCGCTGCACCAGCCGCGGGTAGCCGGCCGCCAGCAGCACCGCGTCCAGCTCCCACACCCCCCAGCGCACGCCGGACTCCAGATACGTGCTCACACCGATCAGCGGCCGTGCGGTCATGCTGCCCTCCCTGGCATGCGACGGCGCCGACTGAAGCGCCCACGTGACGAGTGCCCGCTGGAAAAACTGCCCACCTTCAAAGGTGCTCACCCATACCTTTGCAGACCGCGGCTCAGGTCAGGAAGCCCCGCAGCAGCGCCGCCGTCCCCGCGCAGTGCTCGCGCATCATCTCCCGCGCACCGTCCGCGTCCCCGTCCAGCACCGCCTCCACCAGCGCGGTGTGCTGCCGCTGCGAGTGCTCCAGGTTGCGCACCAGCAGCGGGATGCAGTCGAGCAGATCGTTCACCGTGGCCCGGACCGCCGCGTACTGCGCGGTCAGTGACGGCGAACCGCACAGCTCGGCCAGCGTCAGGTGCAGCAGCGTGTCCGCCCGCCGGTAGTCGGCCAGCGGGGCCCCGTGCGTGCGGTCCAGCGCCTCCCGCAGCCGCTGTGCCTGCTCCCCGGTCAGCCCGTGCGCCGCGCACAGCCCCGCCGCCCCCACCTCCAGCACCTCGCGGAAGCGCAGCACGTCCTCTACGTCCACCTCGGCGATCCGGCGCCGCAGTTCGTCCTCGCCGCCCGCGTCCGTGCGGGGCAGCACGAACGTTCCGCCGTACCGTCCGCGCCGCGCCTCCACCAGGCCCTGGTCCTGGAGCACCTTCAGCACCTCGCGCAGCGTCACCCGGCTGATCCCGAGCCGCTCCGCCAGCTCCCGCTCGGCCGGCAGCCGCTCGCCGCCCGGCACCAGGCCCAGCCGGACGACCTGCAGGATCTGCTCCAGCGCCTCCTCGAAGCCGTTGCCCGCCCGCACCGGCCGCAGCACCGCGGCGAGCCGGTCCTCCAGCCCGCCGGCACCCATGTCCTGCGACATCGGCCGCACCCCCTTCCCAAGCAATGGTTCTCCGCAATACCTTATGGCTCCCGGCCCGGCCGAAAAAGCGCGATGGCGCCGAAGGAGGCTCTCCCGTGGCAGACCGCACACCCCCGCTGAGCGTCGAGGAACTGCACGCCCTCGTCGCGGGCGGTGAGATCGACACTGTCGTCCTGGCCTTCCCCGACATGCAAGGGCGGCTGCAGGGCAAGCGGTTCGCCGCCCGCTTCTTCCTCGACGAGGTCCTGCAGCACGGCACCGAGGGCTGCAACTACCTGCTCGCCGTCGACACCGAGATGAACACCGTCGACGGCTACGCGATGTCCTCCTGGGACCGCGGCTACGGCGACTTCGCCATGCACCCCGACCTGTCCACCCTGCGCCGCATCCCCTGGCACCCCGGCACCGCCCTGCTCGTCGCCGACCTCGCCTGGAACGACGGCTCCCCGGTGGTCGCCGCCCCGCGCCAGATCCTGCGCCGCCAGCTGGAGCGGCTCGCCGCACTCGGCTACACCGCCCAGGTCGGCACCGAGCTGGAGTTCATCGTCTTCAAGGACAGCTACGAGCAGGCCTGGAACGCGAACTACCGCGACCTCACCCCGGCCAACCAGTACAACATCGACTACTCCATCCTCGGCACCGGCCGCATCGAGCCCCTGCTGCGCCGCCTGCGCAACGACATGGCCGGCGCCGGCCTCACCGTCGAGTCCGCCAAGGGCGAGTGCAACCCCGGCCAGCACGAGATCGCCTTCCGCTACGACGAGGCCCTCGTCACCTGCGACCAGCACGCCCTGTACAAGACCGGCGCCAAGGAGATCGCCGCCCAGGAGGGCGTCTCGATCACGTTCATGGCCAAGTACAACGAGCGCGAGGGCAACTCCTGCCACATCCACCTCTCCCTCGCCGACGCCGACGGCACCAACGCCATGGCCGGCCCCGACGGGATGTCCGAGGTGATGCGGCACTTCCTCGCCGGACAGCTCGCCGCCCTGCGCGACTTCTCCCTCCTGTACGCCCCCAACATCAACTCCTACAAGCGGTTCCAGCCCGGCTCCTTCGCGCCCACCGCCGTCGCCTGGGGCCACGACAACCGCACCTGCGCCCTCCGCGTGGTCGGGCACGGGCGCTCGCTGCGCTTCGAGAACCGGCTGCCGGGCGGTGACGTCAACCCGTACCTCGCCGTGGCGGGGCTGGTGGCCGCCGGCCTGTACGGCGTCGAGCAGAAGCTGGAACTGCCCGACCCCTGCGCCACGAACGCCTACACCGCCGGGTTCGAGCACGTCCCCACCACCCTGCGCGAGGCCGCCGAGCTGTGGGAGAACAGCCCCGTGGCCAAGGCCGCCTTCGGTGACGAGGTGGTCGCCCACTACCGCAACATGGCGCGCGTCGAGCTGGAGGCCTACGACGCCGCGGTCACCGACTGGGAGCTGCGCCGCTCCTTCGAACGCCTGTGAGCCCGCGCACCCCTGTGATTCGACGCCTGGGAAAGGTCATCACGTGTCCGACCCGCACGAGCTGAAGGTCCTCAACCCCGCCACCGAGGAGATCATCGCCACCGTCCCCGCCGCCACCGCCGAGGACGTCGACGCCGCCGTCGTACGCGCCGGCCGCGCCCAGACCCGCTGGGCCGCCCTCGCCCCCGCCGACCGGGCCCGGCTGCTGCGCCGCTTCGCCGACGTCGTCGACGCCCACACCGAGGAACTCGCCCGGCTGGAGGTCCGCGAGGCGGGCCACACCGTCGGCAACGCCCGCTGGGAGGCGGGCAACGCGCGGGATGTGCTCCTCTACGCGGCCGGCGGCGCCGAACGCCTGCTGGGCCGGCAGATCCCGGCACCCGGCGGCTGGAACGTGACCTTCCAGGAACCCCTGGGCGTGATCGGCGTGATCGCCCCCTGGAACTTCCCCCTGCCGATCGCCGCCTGGGGCTCCTTCCCGGCGCTCGCGGCCGGCAACACGGTGGTCCTCAAGCCCGCCGAGACCACCCCGCTCACCGCGCTCCGGCTGGCCGAACTGGCCCTGGAAGCCGGCCTGCCCGAGCACGTCCTCCAGGTACTGCCCGGCTACGGCGGCACCGCCGGCCGCGCCCTGGTGGACCACCCGGACGTCGCCAAGATCGTGTTCACCGGCTCGACGCGCACCGGCCGCGAGGTCATGGAGCGCTGCGCCCGCCTGGTCAAACCGGTCACCCTGGAACTCGGCGGCAAGAGCCCCAACGTGGTCTTCGCCGACGCCGACCTCAAGGCCGCCCTCGACCCCTTCTCCTTCCTGGACAACTCCGGCCAGGACTGCTGCGCCCGCACCCGCATCCTGGTCCAGGAGGCCGTGCTGGACGAGGCCCGCGCCTTCCTCGCCGACGCGCTGGCCGCCGTCGTCGTGGGCGACCCGGCCGACGAGAAGACCCAGATGGGCCCGCTGATCTCCGCCCGGCAGCGGGAACGCGTCCGCTCGTACGTCCCCGAGGACGCCCCCGCCCTGCGCGGCGGCGCCCCCGACGGCCCCGGCTTCTGGTTCCCGCCGACCGTGCTCACCGGGGAGCGGCACGACAGCCCCGCGGCCCGCGAGGAGATCTTCGGCCCCGTCGCCGTCCTGCTGCCCTTCACCGACGAGGAGGACGCGATCCGCCTCGCCAACGACACCCCCTACGGCCTCTCCGGCTCCGTCTGGACCCGGGACGTGGGCCGCGCCCTGCGCGTGTCCCAGGCCGTCCGCGCGGGCAACCTGTCCGTCAACTCCCACTCCAGCGTCCGCTACTGGACCCCGTTCGGCGGCTACAAGCAGTCCGGCCTCGGCCGCGAACTAGGCCCCGACGCCCTGACCGCCTTCACCGAGACCAAGAACGTCTTCATCAGCACGGAGGGCTCCGCACAGTGACCGCAGAATCTGTTTGCCGCCGGCTGGCCGGCCGTACCGCCGTCGTCACCGGAGCCGGCAGCGGCATCGGACTCGCCACCGTCCGCCGGCTCGCCTCCGAGGGCGCCCACGTCGTCTGCGCGGACGTCGACGAGGTCCGCGGCAAGGCCGCGGCCGACGAGGTCGGCGGGCTCTTCGTGAAGACCGACGTCACCGACCCCGAGCAGGTCGAGGCGCTGTTCGAGACGGCGTACGACACCTACGGCAGCGTCGACATCGCCTTCAACAACGCCGGCATCTCCCCGCCCGACGACGACTCCATCCTGGAGACCGGCCTGGAGGCCTGGAAACGCGTCCAGGAGGTCAACCTCACCTCCGTCTACCTGTGCTGCAAGGCCGCCATCCCCTACATGCGCCGCCAGGGCAAGGGCTCGATCATCAACACCGCGTCCTTCGTGGCCCGGATGGGCGCGGCCACCTCCCAGATCTCGTACACGGCGTCCAAGGGCGGAGTCCTCGCCATGTCCCGTGAACTGGGCGTGCAGTTCGCCCGGGAGGGCATCCGGGTCAACGCCCTGTGCCCCGGCCCGGTCAACACGCCCCTGCTGCAGGAGCTGTTCGCGATGGACCCCGAGCGGGCCGCCCGCCGCCTCGTCCACATCCCGGTCGGCCGGTTCGCCGAGACGGAGGAGATCGCCGCCGCCGTCGCCTTCCTGGCCAGCGACGACTCCTCCTTCGTCAACGCCACCGACTTCCTGGTGGACGGCGGCATCGCGGGCGCGTACGTCACGCCCCTGTAGGCCCCCGCGGGCCCGTCAGAGGAACGTGTGCCCCTCGCCGCGGTAGGTGGGCACGGTCGCCGTGACCGTGTCCCCCTGCACGAGGTGCAGTGCCTCGAACCGCTCGCACAGCTCGCCCGCCTTGGCGTGCCGGAACCACACCTTGTCGCCGACGAGCAGGTCGTCGGCAGGCGAGCCGAGCAGCGGGGTCTGCACCTCGCCGGGCCCCTCCTGCGGGTCGTACCGCAGCCCCTCCGGCAGGTACGGCACCGGCAGCCGGTCCGGGCCGGCGGCGCCGGAGGCCGGGTAACCGCCGCCGAGTACGGTGACGACCCCGACACCCGGCCGGCGGACGACGGGCTGGGCGAAGAGGGCGGCCGGACGGCCCCTGAAGGACGTGTAGTTGTCGAAGAGCCGGGGCACGTACAGCCCCGAACCGGCCGCGATCTCGGTCACCGCGTCCTCGGCGGCCGTGTGCTGCACGCTGCCGGTGCCGCCGCCGTTGACGAACTCCAGGTCCGGGGCGACGGCCCGCACCGCCCGCACCACGGCGGCCCGCCGCTCGGCCAGCTCCCGCCGGGCGGCGGCCTGCATCAGCCGGACCGCCCGCGAGCGCAGCGGCCGGCCGGCGACCGCGTCGCCGACCCCGGCGACGTGTCCCTCGTACGCCATGATCCCCACCAGCCGGAAACCCGGCCGCCGGACCACCGCCCGCGCCAGTTCGGCGAGTTGGGCGGGGGAGTGCAGCGGGGAGCGCCGGGCGCCGACCCGGACCCGGCCGCCGAGCAGCCTCAGCGAGGTGTCCAACTCCAGGCAGACGCGCACCGGTTCGCGCCCGCCGTCGCGGGAGGCGTCGATGAGGTCGAGGTGCGCCGGGTCGTCGATCATCACGGTGACGGCACCGGCCGGCTTCGGATCGGCGGCCAGCTCCGCGAAGCCCGCCCGGTCGGCGGACGGATAGGCCAGCAGGACGTCCTCGAACCCCGACCGCGCGAGCCACAGCGACTCGGCCAGGGTGAACGACATGATCCCCTGGAAGCCGTCCCTGGCCAGGACCCGTTCCAGCAGGGCCCGGCAGCGGACCGACTTGCTCGCGACCCGCACGGGCTTGCCCGCGGCGCGGCGGACCAGGTCGTCCGCGTTGGCGTCGAAGGCGTCCAGGTCCACGATCGCGAGGGGGGCGTCGAGATGGGCGGTGGCCCGGTCGTAACGGGCCCGGTCGGCGGCGCGCGCAGTCATGACGGAAGCCTGCCAGAGAGGATTACCGCAGGGTAGAGGGACGTTCCGGGCAGATGCCCCGGCTCCGTGGACCGGTTCCGTCCCGGCCCCCGACAACCCGTAGAGTGACGCGCACGTACGGCGCAGCGCACGTGAACCGGGATGCCGGTCCGGCCGTACGGGTATGCGTGCCCGGGAGGAACAGTGCACCGGGCGCGGCCGGCCGGCAGCGACGGCCCGCGTACGAGCAGACGGCCCGGGCACGAGGAAACGGGGGGTGCATGAGCCCAGAAGCACGACCCACCCCCACCACCGGCGACACCACCGACCCCACCGGTCCCTTGGGCGGCACCCGATTCGCCTGGGGGAGCGAGCCGGCCGGCTCCGGGCGCGGTGACGCGGGCGGCGAGGGCCGTGGTGCCGGTTCCGTCGGCCGCGGGGACGCCACCGGGTCCGCCGAGGCCGGTGGCGCCCGTTCCGCCGGTTCCGCCGGGGGCGGCACCGTCGGCCGTGCCGGGGCGGCGTCGCCCGGTGAGGTTTCCGGCGCGCCGGTCCGGCGTCCGACGACGCCCTCGGACGACGATCTCGACGAGGAGCCGTCGGTGTTCACCCCGCGCGGTGGGCGACCGCCGGCCGTCCCGGCCGCGCGGGCACACCGGCCGCGCCCCTCGGCCGTACCCGAGGTCGCCGACCCGGTGAGCCCGCCCCCGCCGCCCGCCTCGGCCCGGTTCCCCGACGCACCCCCGAGCACCGGACGCGCGGCCCGCCGTGACGGCACCGGTCCGGCTCGGCCCGGCCGACAGGCCCCGGCCGGCTCGACGGTGCCGGCAGGCGGCGCGAGCCCGTCCGCGCAGGCCGACGCGGCGGGCACCGGCGCCCCGACGGCTCAGGCAGGCCCGGGTGGTACGGCGGCTCCGTCGGAGACCGGCACCGAGACGACGGCCCGGCTGCGCTCCGGCAGGACGCCCGGGCGGCCGGCCGCCCCGGCCGAAACCCCGTCGGAGACGACCGCGCGCCTCCGCCCGATCCGCCCGGCATCCGCACCCCCGTCGGCCTCCCACGGCACCTCGGCCCCGACCCCCCGCCACCCGGCGTCCAAGCCCTCTGCCCCGGCGCACCCGGCCTCTGGGCAGCAGGCGTCCAGGCCCTCTGCTCCGGCGCAGTCTGCTGCTGCACACCCGGCGTCCAAGCCCTCTGCTCCGGCGTACCCGGCTTCTGGGCAGCAGGCGTCCAGGCCCTCTGCTCCGGCGCAGTCTGCTCCTGCACACCCGGTGTCCAGGCCCTCTGCTCCGGCGCAGTCTGCTCCTGCACACCCGGCGTCCAAGCCCTCTGCTCCGGCGTACCCGGCCTCTGGGCAGCAGGCGTCCAGGCCCTCTGCTCCGGCGCAGTCTGCTCCTGCACACCCGGCGTCCAAGCCCTCTGCTCCGGCGCACCCGGCCCCTGGGCAGCAGGCCTCCACGCCTCCCGCCCCGGCGCACCCGGCCCCTGGGCAGCAGGCCTCCACGCCCCCTGCTCCGGCGCACCAGGCCCCCGGGCACCAGGCCTCCAGGCCCCCGGCCCCGGCGCACCCTGCTCCCGCACACCCGGCGTCCAAGCCCCCCGCCCCGGCGCGCCCGGCCTCTGGGCAGCCGGCGTCCCAGCCCCCGTCGCCCAGCCACCCTGCCGCCGCTCACCCCGCGCCCACCCACCCTGCCTCCACCCGGCCCGCCCCCACGCACCCCACCACCACCGCATCCCCCCGATCCACCACGGCGGCGGTGTCCGGCAGGGGCGGTGACGGGCGGTGGGCGGAGTCGGGGCGTTCCCGGGAGTCCGGTGGTGGGGGATGGAGTCCGATGGGGGGTTCGGGGCCGGATCCGGTGTACTCGTGGGAGGCCGGGCGGCCCGTGGTGTCGTTCGCGGAGCCGGACGTGTTCGGCGCGCCGACGCGGCCCCGGGTGGGGTCGCGCAGCCTCGCCGCCGCCGCGTGTCTCGTGCTCGGTCTCGGACTCATCGGCGGTGCCGTGACCGGGAGTTGGCTCACCGGTGAGGACGGTCCGGAGGCGGCCGGGAACTCGTTCGCCGCCGCCCGCACGCTGTGGCACATCGTGCCCGTGGACGATCTGTTCCCGCCCACCGTCGAGGGCACGGGCGCCGGCCCCGGCGGCGCCGACCGCACCTGGACCCGGATCGCCGTGGCCCCCGACGGCGGCTGCGCCCACGCCTTCGATCCGCTGCTGTACAAGGCCCTCGCCCCGGTCGGCTGCCAGCGGCTGCTGCGTGCCACCTACACCGACGCCACCCAGAGCTACGTCACCACCGTCGGCCTGCTGTTCACCAAGGCCGACCCCGCCGCCATGTCCGCGCTCGCCGCCCGCTTCCGCGACGAACACCTGGACCGGCGCACCGACCTGATGCCCCGGCCGTACGCCGCCGCCGGCACGGCCGCCGCCACCTTCGGCGACCCGCAGCGGGCCTCCTGGACCATCTCCGTCCTCACCGACGCCCCCGTCGTCGCCTACGCCGTCTCCGGCTGGTCCGACGGCCGTACCGTCGACGCCCCCCAGCCCGCCGCGGACGCCGTCCGTTCCGGCGCCACCACCGATCCGGCGCAGGCCGGCCTCGGCAACGAGGCCCAGGGCCTGGCCGACCGCGTCGAACGACGCCTGCGCAAGACCGTCGGCACGGCCACGGAGAAGCCTGCATGAGACCTCTTTCCGGAGCGGCGGTGAGTCTGCTGCTCGCCTGCTCCCTCGCCCTGCTGCCGTCCGCCGCCGCGCACGCCGACGGCATCCGCGCCCAGCAGTGGGGCCTGTCCGCCCTCCACCTGGACCAGGCCTGGCGGACCACCAAGGGCCGCGGTGTCACCGTTGCCGTCCTGGACACCGGTGTCGAGGCCGACCACCCGGACCTCGCCGGCAACGTCCTGGCCGCCAAGGACATGATCGGCTTCGGTGCCGGGCCCGGCGACCGCACCTGGGCCCGGCACGGCACCGCGATGGCCGGGATCATCGCCGGGCACGGCCACGGCACCGGCGGCACCGAGGGCGTCATGGGCGTCGCCCCGCAGGCGAGGATCCTGCCCGTCCGGGTGATCCTGGAGGACGGCGACCCCGCCCGCGCCAAGGCCCGTACCACCCGCGGCAACGCCCTCGCCGACGGCATCCGCTGGGCCGCCGACCACGGCGCCGACGTCATCAACCTCTCCCTCGGCGACGACTCCGACTCCGCGCACCCCGAGCCCAGCGAGGACGAGGCGGTGCAGTACGCCCTGAAGAAGGGCGTGGTCGTGGTCGCCTCCGCGGGCAACGGCGGCGACAAGGGCGACCACGTGTCCTACCCGGCCGCCTATCCGGGCGTCGTGGCCGCCACCGCCGTCGACAAGTACGGCACCCGCGCCGGCTTCTCCACCCGCCGCTGGTACGCCGCGGTCAGCGCGCCCGGCGTCGACGTCGTCATCGCCGACCCCGACCACAAGTACTACGCCGGCTGGGGCACGAGCGCGGCCTCCGCCTTCGTCTCCGGCGCGGCCGCCCTGATCAAGTCGGCCCACCCGGAGCTGGCCCCGGCCCAGATCAAGAAGCTCCTGGAGGACACCGCGCGGGACGCCCCGGTGGGCGGCCGGGACGACTCCCGCGGCTTCGGCATGATCGACCCGGCGGCGGCCCTGCGCGCCGCCGCCCGCCTGAAGCCCCGCGGCCTGCGCGCCGCGTCGTACGGCGAGAAGTACTTCGGCGCCGGCCCGGACGCCCCCGGGACGGGCGGCGGACCCTCCGACTGGGCGGCCCCGCTCGCCGGCGGCGCGGGCGGGGTCCTCCTGGTGGCCGGGGTGGTCCTGTGGCGCGGCCGACGGCGGGCGGGCTGACCCCGCCGCCCCGCTATCCGGCGATGTACCCGATCTCCGGGTAGCGCGGCGAAGCGCCGTGCAGCAGGTGCCCGGTGTCGGGCCGGCCGCGCAGCTGGAGGTCGAAGAAGGCCCGCACCGTGGCCCGTACGGCCGCCACCGCCCGCTCGGCCGGGATCGTGCCGGCCTGCAACTGCCGGCGCACCGCCTCCGGGACCTGCGGTGCGATGGCCACGAGGTCCGTGTAGGAGTTGTGGTCGGCGTCCGCGAGCCGCAGACAGCGGCGCCAGCCGCGCAGTTGCTCCCAGAACGGGTGCCAGGTCGGGTCCTGGTCCATGCCGTCGTGGACGGCTGTGTCCATCAGCAGGAACGGCCGGTCGAGGCCGCGTTCGACCACCGGCCCGTACAGCGCGCCGTCCAGGTCGATGCCGGCCCGCACCCGCTCGTCCAGGTACATGACGGCCGCCGACGCGGCACCGCCCCGGGAGTGCCCGAAGACACCGATCCGCGCGAGGTCCAGGCTCCCGCGCAGCCCGCGGGGCAACGGGCGCCGCTGTGCGTCGGGATGGCCGCCCCGGTTCAGCACGGCCAGCCGGTCGAGCACGAACCGCAGGTCGTCGGCGCGCACCGCGACCGCCTCCGCCCGGCCGGCCGGATCCGGCTCGGGCACGGTCACGACACGGCCGTCGGGGAACTCCACCTCGCCCGAGTCGTACGGGTGGTCCACCGTGACCACCACGTACCCCCAGGACACCAGGTCCTCCACGACGAGGGTGTTGAACGAGCGGTCCGAGGTGTAGCCCGGCGAATACAGCAGCACCGGCCGGCGGCCCGGCCTGGCCGGCGCCACGTCCGCGCTGTGGGTCCACGGCAGCGCGTAACCGTCCACCGCGCCCCCGAAGCGGGCCTTCACCGCCCGCTCGGCACCGCTCGGCAGCCACGGCAGCGGCGCGTGACCGCGTACGTCGGTGGCCGGGTAGTGCACGGTCACCATCAGTTCGCGCGGCTTTCCCGTCCCTGACCGGGGCTCGGTCCGTGACCGGTCGACCAGGTGCAGCTCGACGGCGCCCACCGGCGCGGGCCCGGTCGGTCCGGCCAGCCGGATGGGGACGAGACCGGCCGCCGAGGCGTGTCCGGGTGCCGACAGGGGAACGGCGGCGGCTGCGACGGCTCCGAGGCCACCGGCTATGAGGGATCGGCGAGTGGGGCGTACGGGAGGCACGTGGCTCCTTCCGTGGCCGGACCTCCGCTAGGCAAAGAAAACGCCAACGTCCGGCCTGCTCATCGTCAAGTCCCTTGCACGCTAGATCATTTGGCCGGCGATCGCTGGATCGTTTACGGCCGAACGCCAGGGATCATTTGTCGCCACATACCGCCACCGCCGCCTGCGCCGCCGCCTCCACCAGCGAGATGCCCCTCGCCTGGCTCGCCGTGCCGTTCGACAGCACCGCCACCAGGTACCCGGTCCCGTCCACCGTGACCCGGCCGATGCTGTTGACGACCCACAGCCCCGTCGTACTGCGCGCCAGCCACCCGTTCTTCAGCGCCCAGGAGTTGCCCTGAGCGGCGGCCGACACCCCCCACTGCTGATCGGCCTGAACCGCTTTCATCAGCCCCTGCACATACGTCCGGGAAGCCGCGCTCAGCTCGGAATCGTCCCCGAACACCTGCCGGAGCAGCACCAGTTGGTCCGTCGCGGTGGTCTGCGTCAGCCCCCACAGCCCGCCGTCCCCGCCGGTGGTCCGGGTCAGCCCGAAGCGCCGGTTCGCCGCGTCCAGCCCGGCCGCCTGGCCGATGGTGTGCCACAGCGCCGTCGCCGACGCGTTGTCGCTGTTCTCGATCATCTTCGTGGCGTACGCCCGCTCGGCGGCCGTCAGCCGCCGGCCCGCGTCCTGCGCCTGGAGCAGCAGCGCGGCCAGGATGTCGACCTTGACGATGCTCGCCGTGTCGAAGGCCGCGTCGCCGTACACCGCGCTCTGCCCGGAGTCGAGCGCCAGCACCGCCGCCGACACCTTCGCGCCCGCCGGCACGCCCACCGCCGCCATCGCCCTGCCCAGCAGCGCGTCCCGGTCGACCGCCTGCTCCGTCACGGGTTCCATCGACGCCTCCTCGCGCGCCCCCGCCGAACCGGCCGAGGGTCCGGCCGAGGGGGTCGCCGCCGACGATACGGCCGCGCCCCCCGAGTGCGCCCGCGCCTTCACACAGACCGTGCCGCCGGCGGTGATCCCGCCCACGGCGACCGCGGCGAGGGCGGCGTACAGCAGCGGACGGCGCCGGGACCGGCGCGCACGACGGCCACGGCGGGCTCCCGAGGACTCCATGCCCGCGATGCTCGGGGCGCCGGCTGTGCGCCCCGTGGGACGGACGTGAGAGGCGGATCAGGGAAGGCTGAGATTCCCGTGAAAGCGGTGGCGCCGGCGTTTCCGGCCCCGCACGAGCCCGGCGGCTTCCCCCCTATAGGGTCGGTGACCGTGGCGAACAAGAACATTCCCGACCCCGGCTTCTCCGACGACGACGGCTCCGCCGACCCCCGGCTGAGCGCCGCGCTCGCCGCCTGGGCCGAGGACCGCAGCGCTCTCGGTCCGGTCCTGGAGGCGCTGAAGGGTGCCCGCCTGCTGGTCCCCGTCGTCGCCGTGCTCGGCGAGGTGGAGGAGGACGAGAACGGGCTGCGCCGCGAGAAGACCAGCGACATGGCCGTACCCACCCTGAAGGCCGGCGGCCGCACCGCGCTGCCCGCCTTCACCTCCACGGACTCCCTGGCCCGCTGGGACCCGGCCGCCCGGCCCGTCGCCGTACCCCTGCACCAGGCGCTCCAGGCCGCCGCGCACGAGAAGGCCGACACGGTCGTGCTCGACCTCGCCGGACCGGTGCCGTTCGAGCTGACCGGCCCGGCGCTGCTCGCCCTCGCCGAGGGCCGCACCAGCACCGACCCGCTCGCCGACCCCGCCGTGGTGGCGGCCGTGCGTACGGCGGTGGCGGCGGAACCCGCCGTGCTGCGCGCCCACCTCGGGCCCGGGCGGGCCGACGGCACCCTCGCCCTCGTCCTCGACCCGGCCGTGCCGCCCGCCGAGGCCGCCCGCGCGGTCGCCGGGCGGCTCGCCGCCGACGAGACACTGCGGGCCCGCCTGGTGCGCGGCCTCGACCTGGCACTGCTGCCGGCCGGGACCACGCCTCCGGGCGAGCCCCTGTACGTGAAGGAGTAGGTCAGCCGTAGACGGGCCCGGTGTACTTCTCGCCCGGGCCCTGGCCCGGCTCGTCCGGGACGACGGACGCCTCGCGGAAGGCCAGCTGCAGCGACTTCAGGCCGTCGCGCAGCGGGGCCGCGTGGAAGGAGCTGATCTCGGTCGCGCTCGCGTCCAGCAGACCGGCGAGCCCGGTGATCAGCTTGCGGGCCTCGTCCAGGTCCTTGTACTTCTCGCCCTCCTCGCTCAGCCCGAGCTTCACGGCGGCGGCGCTCATCAGGTTGACGGCGACCGTCACGATCACCTCGACGGCGGGGACCTCGGCGATGTCCCGGGTCATCGCGTCGAAGTCGGGAGTCTCGGAAGACTCGGCAGGGGTGTCACTCATGTCCCACACCATAGGTGGTCGCGCCCGGCGCCCCTCAATTAGCCCTTGTCAAGCGATCCTGCTAGTCTGAAGGACGACCGGCCGGACCTGTGTGCCCGGCCCACAAGTGGAGGCTCCGATCTCCCACCTGACCGTCCCCCGGGACGGCGGGTCACCCGGTCAGGCGGCCACCATCGTTCCGTACGGACGATGGAGTCGCCCGAAAGCGCGCCCCGCGGCATCGCGGCGGTGCTCCGGTTGTGCTTGGAGCCCCGCATGTGATCGTCCGGGGCATTTTTTGTGCTTCGGCGCGGTTAGGTCTCACGAAAAGAGACGTTACGCGGCTGTCCGCCAGACCGCCGTGTGGTGCTACCGAGGAGGATCCATCAGCGCCGAGCCCCGCATCAACGACCGGATTCGCGTTCCCGAGGTGCGACTTGTCGGTCCCAGTGGCGAGCAGGTGGGCATCGTCCCGCTCGCTAAGGCACTGGAGCTTGCGCAGGAGTACGACCTGGACCTGGTCGAGGTCGCGGCGAACGCCCGTCCGCCCGTGTGCAAGCTCATGGACTACGGGAAGTTCAAGTACGAGTCGGCCATGAAGGCCCGTGAGGCGCGCAAGAACCAGGCGCACACGGTCATCAAGGAGATGAAGCTCCGGCCGAAGATCGACCCGCACGACTATGACACCAAGAAGGGTCACGTCGTCCGGTTCCTCAAGCAGGGCGACAAGGTCAAGATCACGATCATGTTCCGTGGCCGTGAGCAGTCCCGCCCCGAGCTGGGCTACCGACTGCTGCAGCGGCTTGCGGAGGACGTCCAGGACCTCGGTTTCGTGGAGTCGAACCCGAAGCAGGACGGCCGGAACATGATCATGGTCCTCGGTCCGCACAAGAAGAAGACCGAGGCGATGGCCGAGGCCCGCCAGGCGCAGGAGGCCCGCAAGGCCGAAGCGAAGGCGAACCCCGGTAAGTCGCAGAACGCCGCGGACCCGGACGCTGTGAACGCCGAGGGCCGCGACGAGACCCCTGCCGAGGCTTCCGCCGAGGCGTGATCCCGGGGGACGTACGTCCCCGAGGATGTAACCGAAAGTAGAGCGACGCTCCACCGTGCCCGGTTTTTCACGACCGGGCACCGGAGCGCCACCGACGAGGAGAGAACGGCGCTATGCCGAAGAACAAGTCGCACAGCGGTGCCAGCAAGCGCTTCAAGGTCACCGGCTCCGGCAAGGTGCTCCGTGAGCGCGCCGGCAAGCGCCACCTGCTCGAGCACAAGTCGT
The DNA here is from genome assembly GCF_040645015.1 of Streptomyces sp. NPDC046881. NCBI lineage: Bacteria > Bacillati > Actinomycetota > Actinomycetes > Kitasatosporales > Streptomycetaceae > Streptomyces > Streptomyces sp. NPDC046881. The sequence goes on from NZ_JBEYXJ010000009.1 coordinate 44,408, forward strand.
CCCGCGTCACGCGTCGCCTCACCGGCAACGCCGAGATGGCCCCGGGCGACGCCGCGAAGATCAAGAAGCTTCTCGGCAAGTGACGCGCGGCGCCGTCTGAGCGCCGTACGTCTGGACCGGGACCGAATCGTTTCCGGGTCGTGTGAAGACCACCACGACCCCGCTACAAGGAGTTAACAAGTGGCACGCGTCAAGCGGGCAGTCAACGCCCACAAGAAGCGCCGGGCGATCCTCGAGCAGGCCTCCGGCTACCGCGGTCAGCGTTCGCGCCTGTACCGCAAGGCCAAGGAGCAGGTCACCCACTCGCTGGTCTACAACTACAACGACCGCAAGAAGCGCAAGGGCGACTTCCGTCAGCTGTGGATCCAGCGCATCAACGCCGCTGCCCGCGCCAACGGCATCACCTACAACCGCTTCATCCAGGGTCTGAAGGCCGCGAACGTCGAGGTCGACCGCAAGATCCTGGCCGAGCTGGCCGTGAACGACGCGAACGCCTTCGCGGCGCTCGTCGAGGTCGCGCAGAAGGCGCTGCCGTCGGACGTCAACGCTCCGAAGGCCGCGTGACGCTGCGCTGGCTCTGAGCCGACGTTCACTGCAGGACCCGCAGGCCGTTACGGCTTGCGGGTCCTGTTGTTGAGGGTTGCGGCGGATCGTTTCGCTGCGGCTGCGCCGTGGCTGGTCGCGCAGTTCCCCGCGCCCCTCGGGGGCGCCACAAGTCGCCGAAGGTACAAGGATGCCCCCCGTCTCTCCTGAGCTCATCTCCCCCCGGTCCGCCCGTGTCTCCGCCGCGCGGCGGCTCGCCAAGCGGAACTTCCGGGGGAAGGACCGGCTGTTTCTCGCGGAGGGGCCGCAGGCCGTCAGGGAAGCGGCGGGGCATCGTGTGGGCGGCACCGCCACGCTGGTCGAGGTGTTCGCCACGGTCGAGGCCGCGGAGCGGTACGCCGACATCATCGGGGCCGCCCGGGACTCCGGCGCCCGGGTGCACCTGGCCTCCGAAGAGGTCATCGCCGACATCTCCACCACCGTGACCCCGCAGGGGCTGGTCGGGGTCTGCCGGTTCCTGGACACGCCCTTCGAGGACGTCCTCGCCGCCCGGCCCAGGCTGGTCGCCGTGCTGGCGCACGTGCGGGACCCCGGCAACGCCGGCACCGTGCTGCGCTGCGCCGACGCCGCCGGTGCCGAGGCCGTGGTCCTCACCGACGCCTCCGTCGACCTGTACAACCCCAAGGCCGTCCGGGCCTCCGTCGGCTCCCACTTCCACCTGCCCGTCGCCGTCGGCGTACCCGTCGAGCGGGCCGTGGCCGGGCTGCAGGAGGCCGGGGTGCGCATCCTCGCCGCCGACGGGGCCGGCGACCGCGACCTGGACGAGGAACTGGACAAGGGCACCATGGGCGGCCCCACCGCCTGGGTGTTCGGCAACGAGGCCTGGGGGCTGCCCGAGGAGACCCGCGCCCTCGCCGACGCCGTCGTACGCGTCCCCATCCACGGGAAGGCCGAGAGCCTGAACCTCGCCACCGCCGCCGCCGTATGTCTCTACGCGTCGGCCCGTGCACAGCGCGCCTCCGGAGGGTGCCGCTCCGTCACCGAGAGCTAGTAGGGTGACCTGCGCGGGGCCCTGCGCCGTCTGAGAGGTGGGGTACGGGGATGAGTGTGGCCGGCACGAGCACCGCGCCGGAGGGACGGGACGCGCGGCGCGCGCCCGCGGCCCGGCACGCCGGTGACGGCCCCGGGATCGATCCCGACCAGCTGCCCGACGGCCTCGTGATCGCCGACGAGCACGGCCGGGTGACCTGCTTCAACGCCGCCGCCGCGCGCATCACCGCGGTACGGCCCGCCGACGCCCTCGGGCGGTCCCTGGAGAAGGCGCTGCCGTTAGAGGACCTGGAAGGGCGCCGCTGGTGGCAGCTCACCGACCCCTACGGCGGGCTCGCCATCCGGGTCCGGCAGCCGGAGCGCAACCTGCTGCTGCCGGGCGGCCGCGAGGTGCTCGTCACCGCCCGCTACGTGCGCGACGAGCCGCTGGGGCCGGTGCGCAGCGTGGTCGTCTCCCTCCGGGACACCGAGGCCCGCCGCCGTACCGAGCGCAGCCACGCCGAGCTGATCGCCACCGTCGCCCACGAGCTGCGTTCCCCGCTCACCTCCGTGAAGGGCTTCACCGCCACCCTGCTCGCCAAGTGGGAACGCTTCACCGACGACCAGAAGCGGCTCATGCTGGAGACCGTCGACGCCGACGCCGACCGCGTCACCCGCCTCATCGCCGAGCTGCTGGACATCTCCCGGATCGACTCCGGGCGGCTGGAGGTGCGCCGTCAGCCCGTGGACATCGGGGCCGCCGTCTCCCGGCACATCCAGGCCTACGTGGCGGCGGGCCAGCGCGCCGACCGCTTCCTGCTCCGCATCGAACAGCCGCTGCCCGGCCTGTGGGCCGACCCCGACAAGATCGACCAGGTGCTCAGCAACCTCATCGAAAATGCGGTGCGGCACGGCGAGGGAACCGTCACCATTGACGTCACGCCCACGCCGTCCCCGCGCGAGGGCGAGGAAACCGGCACGTCGGTCACGGTGAGCGACGAGGGACCCGGCATCCCGGAGGAGTCCATGAACCGCGTCTTCACCCGCTTCTGGCGGGGCAGCAAACGCGGCGGCACGGGCCTCGGGCTGTACATCGTCAAGGGCATCGTGGAGGCCCACGGCGGCACCATCACGGTCGGCCGCGCCGCCGGCGGCGGCGCCGAGTTCCGATTTACGTTGCCCGTGGCGGCCCCGGCGTATCTCGCCTAGCGGCCCACGGGCGCATTCGCGTAGCTCCACCCCGTTAGACTCGGCCTTTGGCACCTTTGTGTCCTTCACACGGCCCAGAACGGTCACGGGGACCATCCGCCAGCCAATCGGAAGCACGGGAAGAGATGTCGGCACCCAATAAGTCGTACGACCCTGTCGAGGTCGAGGCGTTGAAACCGGAAGAGATCGAGCGCATGCGGGACGAGGCGCTCGCCGCCTTCGCCGCCGCGGACTCCCTCGACGCGCTCCACGAGGCCAAGGTCGCCCACACCGGCCCCGCCTCCCCGCTGGCCCTCGCCAACCGCGAGATCGGCGCCCTGCCCCCGCACGCCAAGGCCGAGGCCGGCAAGCGCGTCGGCATGGCCCGCGGCGCCGTCAACAAGGCCCTCGCCGCCCGGCAGGCCGAACTGGAGGCCGAGCGTGACGCCCGGGTGCTGGTCGAGGAGGCGGTGGACGTCACACTGCCCTACGACCGCGTCCCGGCCGGCGCCCGGCACCCGCTGACCACGCTCTCCGAGCGCATCGAGGACATCTTCGTGGCCATGGGCTACGAGGTGGCCGAGGGACCGCAGGTCGAGGCCGAGTGGTTCAACTTCGACGCGCTCAACATCGGACCGGACCACCCGGCCCGCGGCGAGGCCGACACCTTCTTCGTGCAGGGCCCCGACGGCGGCACCGAGTCCGGTGTGGTGCTGCGCACGCACACCTCGCCCGTGCAGATCCGCTCGATGCTCGACCGCGAGCTGCCGGTCTACGTGATCTGCCCCGGCGTCGTCTACCGCACCGACGAGCTGGACGCCACCCACACCCCGGTCTTCCGCCAGGTCGAGCTGCTCGCCGTGGACGAGGGCCTGACCATGGCCGACCTCAAGGGCACCCTGGACCACATGGTCCAGTCCCTGTTCGGCGAGGGCATGAAGACCCGGCTGCGGCCGAACTTCTTCCCCTTCACCGAGCCGAGCGCCGAGATGGACATGCTCTGCTACGTGTGCAAGGGCGAGTCCGTCGGCAACCCCGACCGGCCCTGCCGCACCTGCTCCAGCGAGGGCTGGATCGAGCTGGGCGGCTGCGGCATGGTCAACCCGCGGGTCCTGACGGCCTGCGGCATCGACCCGGAGAAGTACAGCGGCTTCGCCTTCGGGTTCGGCATCGAGCGGATGCTGATGTTCCGCCACAACGTCGAAGACATGCGAGACATGGTCGAGGGTGACGTCCGGTTCACCCGGCCGTTCGGGATGGAGATCTGATGCGGGTCCCGCTTTCTTGGCTGCGGGAGTACGTCGACCTGCCGGCGACGGAGACCGGCCGCGACGTCCAGGCCAAGCTCATTTCGGCCGGCCTGGAGGTCGAGACCGTCGAACAGCTCGGCGCCGACCTCAAGGGCCCGCTGGTCGTCGGCCAGGTGCTGACCATCGAGGAGCTGGAGGGCTTCAAGAAGCCGATCCGGTTCTGCACGGTCGACGTCGGCCAGGCCAACGGCACCGGTGAGCCCCAGGAGATCGTCTGCGGCGCCCGTAACTTCTCCGTCGGCGACAAGGTCGTCGTGGTCCTCCCGGGGGCCACGCTCCCCGGCGGCTTCTCCATCTCCGCCCGCAAGACCTACGGCAAGACGTCCCACGGCATGATCTGCTCCGGCGACGAGCTGGGCATGGGCGACGACGGTTCGCACGGCATCATCGTGCTGCCGCCGGAGACCGAGGTCGGCAAGGACGCCATCGAGCTGCTGGAACTGGTCGACGAGGTCCTGGACATCGCCGTCACCGCCAACCGCGGCGACTGCCTGTCCATCCGCGGTGTCGCCCGCGAGACCGCCATCGCCTACGGCCTGCCGCTGCGCGACCCCGCGCTGCTGGACGTACCGGCCCCGAACGCCTTCGGGTACCCGGTCCAGGTCGCCGACCCGTTCGGCTGCGACCGCTTCACCGCCCGCACGGTCACCGGTCTGAGCCCCGAGGCGCGCTCCCCGATCTGGCTCCAGCGCCGGCTGCAGAAGGTCGGCATGCGCCCGATCTCGCTCGCCGTCGACGTCACGAACTACGTGATGATGGAGCTGGGCCAGCCCCTGCACGCCTACGACCGCTCGCTGGTCCAGGGCACCATCGGCGTGCGCCGGGCCGAGGAGGGCGAGAAGCTCGTCACCCTCGACGGCGTCGAGCGCACCCTGCACGCCGAGGACCTGGTCATCACCGACGAGCGCGGCCCGATCGGCCTCGCCGGTGTCATGGGCGGCGCGAACACGGAGATCGCCGACCACGAGGACGCCCAGAGCGCGACGACCGACGTGGTCATCGAGGCCGCCCACTTCGACGCCGTCTCGATCGCCCGTACGGCCCGCCGCCACAAGCTGCTGTCCGAGGCGTCCCGCCGCTTCGAGCGCGGTGTCGACCCGCAGGCGGCCGCGGCCGCCGCGCAGCGCACCGTGGACCTGCTGGTCCTGCTCGCCGGGGGTACGGCGGAGGCCGGCGTCACCGAGATCATCGCGCCCTCGGCCCCGCACACCATCGCCATCCCGGCCGACCACCCGGACAAGGTGGCGGGCGTCGAGTTCGGCCGGGAGACGGTTGTCCGCCGCCTCCAGCAGGTCGGCTGCGACGTGTACGGGCAGGACGAGCTGATCGTCACCGTCCCGTCCTGGCGGCCCGACCTGACCGAGCCGAACGACCTCGCCGAGGAGGTCATCCGCCTCGAGGGCTACGAGAACCTGCCCTCCACGCTGCCCAAGCTGCCCTCGGGCCGCGGCCTCACGCACCGGCAGCGGCTGCACCGCCGGGTCGGCCGCGCGCTGGCCGGCGCGGGCTACGTCGAGGCGCCGAACTACCCGTTCGTCAGCGAGCAGGTCTTCGACCAGCTCGGCCTGGACTCCGACGACCCGGTCCGCCGTGTCGTCAAGCTGGTCAACCCGCTCAGCGACGAGGAGCCCGCGCTCCGCACGACGCTGCTGCCGGGCCTGCTCGGTGCGCTGCGGCGCAACGCCGGCCGGGGCACGCACGACCTGGCGCTGTTCGAGACCGGGCTGGTGTTCCACCCGCGCGAGGAGCAGCGCGTCGCCACGCACCTGCCCGTCGACCGGCGGCCCACCGACGAGGAGATCGCCGCGCTGGACGCCGCGCTGCCCGAGCAGCCGCGGCACGTGGCCGTCGTCCTCGCCGGCGCCCGCGAGCAGGCCGGCTGGTGGGGCAAGGGCCGTCCCACGGAGTGGGCCGACGCCGTCGAGGCGGCGCGTACCGTCGCCCGCGAGGCCGGCGCCGAGCTGGTCGTGCGCAGGGGTCAGTACGGTCCCTGGCACCCCGGCCGCTGCGCCGAGCTGATCGTCGTCGCCGACGGCACGGAGCAGGTCGTGGGCCACGCGGGAGAACTGCACCCGCGTGTCCTCAAGGCCCTGGGCCTGCCGGAGCGGACCAGTGCGGCGGAGCTGAACCTGGACGCCCTGGAGGCGGTGGGCGACGGCGCCCCGCAGGCGCCGTCGATCTCCACGTTCCCCGTCGCCACGCAGGACGTCGCCCTCGTGGTCGACCAGTTCGTGCCGCACGCCGACGTGGAGGCCGCGCTGCGGGAGGGCGCGGGTGAGCTTCTCGAGTCCATCCGGTTGTTCGACGTGTACGAGAACGCCGAGCAGTTGGGGGACGGGAAGAAGTCGCTGGCGTACGCGCTCCGCTTCCGGGCGGCTGACCGGACGCTGACCGTGGACGAGGCCTCCGCCGCGCGGGACGCCGCGGTTGCCCTCGCGGGCGAGCGGACGGGTGCGGTTCTCCGGGGCTAGTCAGCCGCACAGGGGCTGGTCAGCTGCATAAATGCGGGTCGGCTCCCGGGAGCTCACTCATTCGGGTGGCAACCGGGGGCGATCTGACCCGCCCGGGTCATACCGTCGACAGAATCGGACCGGCCTTTCGGGGTCGGTCCGTCTGCTCTGTCAGGGCCCACATGGGGGACCAGAGGCATGATCCGCATCAAGGCACGGGCGCCCACCGCGCGGGCAGTCCTCCTGCCCACCGCGTGGGGAGCCGTCGCGGTCGGCTACAAACTCGGCTGCCCGCTCGCCCAGCAGGACGGGATCGGGGCGCGCATCGTCACCAGCGCGGTGTTCTTCGCCGTCGGCACCGGCCTGATATTCCATGTGCGCCGTGCCCTGCTGCGGGAGCTGCGGCTCGCCCGGCGGGCGGCGCGCGCCGCGCAGAACGTCGTCCTGCGTCCGCTGCCGCCGCGGCTCGACGGGATCGACGTCGCCGCCGCCCAGCTGTCCGCCGACCGGGGCGCGAGCGTCGGCGGCGACCTGTACGAGGCCATCGCCACCGAACACGGGGTGCGGGTGGTCATGGGGGACGTACGCGGGCACGGTCTGGCCGCCCTCGGCACCGTCGCCGCCCTCCTCGGCAGTTTCCGCGAGGCCGTCCACGACGAGCCCGAACTGGGCCGGGTGCTGCGCAGACTGGACCGCGCCCTCGCCCGCCACCTGCGCGAACGCGCCCGCGCGGAGCACCCCGCGAACGGCGCCGCCGATCTCGACAACCCGGTCGCCGAGGAGTTCGTCACCGTACTGCTGCTGGAGATCGGCAAAGACGGCGAACTGCGCGTCCTCAACTGCGGCCACCCGTGGCCGTACGTGCTGACGGGTTCGCGGGTCGAGCAGCTGTCCTGCGCGGACCCCCTGCCGCCGCTGGGACCGTTTCCGCTGCCGGCGGAGCTGGAGGCGGACTCCTGCGGCCGGCTGCTCTCGGGGGAGTCCCTCGTGCTGTTCACCGACGGTGCGGAGGACGCGCGGGACGCGCACGGCCGGTTCTTCCCGCTGCACGCGGCGTTGCGCGACGCCGTGCGGGACCAGCCGGTGTCCCCGCAGGCGGTGCTGCGCACCCTCTTCAGGGCCCTCCTGCACCACACGGCCGGCAGACCGACGGACGACGTGGCCCTGCTGGTCCTGCGCAACGGCCGGACGAGAGGCGAACCGTCCTACCCGGGGGCACGGGCGTGCCAGGCCCCCGCGCACCCGCAGCCGACGACGCACCGCTAGCCCGCCCCGTGGTCGCCCCGGCCAAGCCACCGTCGTTCGAGGGGGAGCCGGCGGCTTGGCCGGCCTCTTGCGAGGCACCTCAGTCAACCGAACCGGCACACTGCGCAACAGCGCGCACACGGCCCGGATCCACGCACTCCGTTCACACCCCGTGTGAACGGGTTCGCACTACGCTGACCGCACCAGGCCACTCGGGGGGCATCCCATGCAGCCCAACACTCTGCTCGACGCCATCCTGGACGAGGCGGGCGTCTCGCACGCCGGTCTCGCCGCCCACGTCAACCAGGCGGGCCGCAGACGCGGACTCGCGCTGCGGTACGAACACACCGCCGTGGCACGCTGGTTGAAGGGCCAACGGCCCCGCGGTCAGGTGCCCGACCTGATCTGCGAGGTGCTGGCGGCCCGGCTCCAGCGGCCCGTCACCCTCGACGACATCGGGCTCGGCGTCCCCGGCGAGCCGAGCACCCCGCACGCCGGTTCGCTGGGCGGGTTCGTGGAGCGGGCCACCGCCCTGTGGCGGTCGGACGAGCAGCAGCGGCCCCATGTGCTGGGCGCGCCGGCCGTCACCGGGACCCCTGCCGTGATGCCGGTGTGGGAGTGGGAGAACCCGCCCGAGGACGTGGACGTCTCCCGAGGCGGCCGGCACCCGGTCACCGCGGCCGACATCGAGATGCTGCGGGCCGCCCGGACGCACTACGAGCAGATGTACCGCAAGGCCGGCGGCATCGCGACCCGGACGCGGATCGTCGGGTTCCTCAACACGGAGGCCGCGCCGCTGCTGCGCGGCAGCTACACCGACGCCACCGGTCGCCAACTGCACCGGGCGACCGGCGGGTTGGTGGCGATCGCGGGCATCTGCGCCTACGACTCCGACGCGCACGGACTCGCCCAGCGCTACTTCCACCAGGCGCTGCGGCTGGCGAAGGCGAGCGGGGACCGGGGCCTCGGCGCCTACGTCATCGCGCTGCTGGTCAACCAGTCGCTGTTCATGCGGGAGTACCGGCAGGCCGTCGCCTTCGCCGAGGCCGCGCTGCGCGCCGCCGGCCGGCACATCACCCCGGCGCTCGCCTCCGACCTGTACGCGATGCAGGCCAAGGCGTACGCGCACCTCGGGGACGGCGGCAGCGCGCTGTCCTGCATCCGGCGGGCGGAGACGGCCGCCGAGCGGATCCGGCGCGGCTACGAGCCCGATGAGACCGGGTACGTCCAGCCGGGTCTGGTCAATGTGCAGGTGGCCGAGGCGCTGCTCAGCCTCGGTGAGCTGGCCGCGGCCCGGGAGCACGCGGCGGCGGCCGTCGGCAACCCCGCGCACGACCGGGGCCGGGTGCACCGGCTGGCCATGCTCAGCACCATCGAACTGCGCCAGGGCAACGCCGAGAAGGCCGTGGCCACCGCCGTGCAGATGGCGGAGCAGGCCCGCGGAATGGAGTCCCAGCGGCTGCGCGACAGACTCCGCGCGGTACGCGAGTACCTGGTGCGCTGCGGCTCGGCCGGCACCGCCGAGGCCGCCGAACTCATCGACGGCGCACTGCGCGTACCGCTGTAGGCCCACTGTAGGCGCACCGTCCCTGCTGCGATATTGCCACTTACTCGGCGGAAGGTGGCAGAACCGTGCAGTGGACGAAACAGAACGAACAAACTGTGTATGAAAACCGCTGGTTCAGCGTCAATCTCGCAGATGTCGAGTTGCCGGACGGCCGGCACCTCGACCACTTCCTGATCCGGCTGCGCCCGGTGGCCGTGGCCACGGTGGTCAACGAGGCCAACGAGGTGCTGCTGCTGTGGCGGCACCGCTTCATCACCGACAGCTGGGGCTGGGAGCTGGCCGCGGGTGTGGTCGAGGACGGCGAGGACATCGCGAGCGCGGCGGCCCGGGAACTGGAGGAGGAGACCGGCTGGCGGCCGGGGCCCCTGCACCACCTGATGAGCGTGGAGCCGTCCAACGGCCTCACCGACGCCCGGCACCACATCTACTGGTCCGACCGGGGCGAGTACGTGGGGCATCCCGTGGACGACTTCGAGTCGGACCGGCGGGAATGGGTCCCCCTCAAGCTCGTCCCCGACATGATCGCCCGTGGGGAGGTCCCGGCCGCCAACATGGCGGCCGCGTTACTCCTGCTGCACCACCTCAGGCTCGCCGAAGGCCAGTGAACCGGCGGCTCGGGAGCCGGCGGCTAGTGGCCCGCCAGCGCCTGCCAGACCGTCACCACCAGCGCCCCGAGCGCGGTCAGCGCGGCGAGCGAGGGCAGCGGCCAGCGTGCGTGTTCCAGCGAGGCCATCCGGGAGTTCAGCTCGTCCAGTTCCTTGGCGGACTCCTCGGTGCGGTGACGCAGCAGCGCCAGCCCTCCCTCGACGCGGGCGTAGGCCACGTCGAGGCGGCGCCGTAACTCTGCGAGTTCTCCCTGGACCACGGGATGCTGCGGATCGGCGGTCACGGGTCCGCTCCTTTCGGTAGTCGACACGGGTGGTTCCGCATCCCTTTGCATGCGCATGAAGAGTCAACTCGCCTGGTGGGCGCGTGGGGAGCGTGTGTGGCGGGCATATGCGTGCCCGGCGCGCACACGGTGTGTGAAACAGATGAGCCCGGCACCGAACTCCGGTGCCGGGCCCACAGGGCGTCGCTCTTCGTAATCAGCCGTACGTGTAGAAGCCCGAGCCGGTCTTCCGGCCCAGCCGGCCCGCCTCGACCATGCGCTGGAGCAGCGGGGGAGCGGCGTACAGCGGCTCCTTGTACTCGGCGTACATGCTGTTGGCGATGGAGACGATGGTGTCCAGGCCGATCAGGTCGGACAGCTTCAGCGGGCCCATCGGGTGGGCGCAGCCCATCTCCATGCCGTTGTCGATGTCCTCGCGGCTCGCGATGCCCGACTCGAACATCCGGATCGCGGACAGCAGGTAGGGCACGAGCAGCGCGTTCACCACGAAGCCCGAGCGGTCCTGGGCGCGGATGGCGTGCTTGCCGAGCACCTTCTCGGCGAAGACCTGGGCGCGGCTGAGGGTGCCCTCGGAGGTGGTGAGCGCCGGGATCAGCTCGACCAGGCTCTGCACCGGGGCGGGGTTGAAGAAGTGGATGCCGACGACGTGGTCCGGGCGGGAGGTGGCGACCGCCAGCTTCACCAGCGGGATCGAGGAGGTGTTGGAGGCCAGGATCGCGTCCGGCCGGGTCACCACCTGGTCGAGCACCTGGAAGATCTCGGTCTTGACCTGCTCGTTCTCGACGACGGCCTCGATCACCAGGTCCCGGTCGGCGAACTCGCCGAGGTCGGTGGTGAAGCTCAGCCGCGCCTGGGCGTCGTCCCGCTCCGCCTCGCTGATCTTTCCGCGCTCGGCGGCCTTGGACAGGGAGTTGAACAGCCGGGTACGGCCGATCTCCAGGGCCTCGCCGGTGGTCTCGGCGACCTTCACGTCCAGTCCCGCGCGGGCGCACACCTCGGCGATGCCCGCGCCCATCTGGCCGCAGCCCACGACCCCGATGCGCTCGATGTCGGTCACATCGTCCCCTTCGCTGAAGTTTCCGGCTCGCTGGCAGACCTCCGGGTTCGGCGCCTGCTCCGATCGTGCACGTTACCGCCAAGTATCGATGATCGATCGTCCGGGTGGGGGCATCCTGAACCGCGAAACGATCCGTGACGGAGCGGATCCGGAGCGTATGGGGGTGTGCCGATGGGGCGCATGTCTCGGCGGGCCTTCGCACTGGCCGCGCTGTCCACGCTGGTCACAGCCCCGGTCGCGACCCCGGCCGAGGACCCGGCCGTCCCCGCCCCGGGCGCGGCGGCCGGCCGCCGCCGGGGCGCGACCACCGAGCTGCGCGGCGTGTGGATCGCCACCGTGGCCAACCGGGACTGGCCCTCGCGGCCCGGCCTCTCCGCGAGCGCCCAGCACAAGGAGCTGGTCGCCCACCTCGACCGGGCGGTCCGCGACCGGCTCAACACGGTGATCCTCCAGGTGCGGCCCACCGCCGACGCGCTGTGGCCGTCGCCGTACGAGCCCTGGTCCGAGTACCTCACCGGCACCCAGGGCCGCCACCCCGGCTGGGACCCGCTCGGCACCGCCGTCGCCGAGGCCCACGCCCGGGGCCTGGAACTGCACGCCTGGTGCAACCCGTACCGGATCGCCAACCACACCGAACCGGGCTGGCTGGCCGCCTCGCACCCGGCGCGCAAGCACCCCGACTGGGTGGTGCCCTACGGCGGCCGGCTGTACTACAACCCCGGTCTGCCCGCGGTCCGCGCCTTCGTGCAGCAGGCGATGCTCGACGCGGTCGCCCGCTACCCGGTGGACGCCGTCCACTTCGACGACTACTTCTACCCCTACCCGGTCGCCGGCCAGACCTTCGACGACGACGAGGCGTACGACCGCCACGGCGGCGCCTTCGAGAGCCGGGCCGCCTGGCGGCGGGACAACATCGACCGGCTGGTGCGCGAGACGGCCGCCGGCATCCAGCGGGTGCGGCCCGGCACCCGGTTCGGGATCAGCCCCTTCGGCGTGTGGCGCAACGCGTCGACCGACGCGCGCGGCTCCGACACGCAGGCGGGCGTCGAGACCTACGACGATCTGCACGCGGACACCCGGAAGTGGGTGCGCAACCACTGGATCGACTACATCGTCCCGCAGCTGTACTGGCACATCGGCTACTCCGCCGCCGACTACTCCCGGCTCGTCGCCTGGTGGGCGCAGGTCGCCCAGGGGACGGGCACCCGGCTGTACATCGGAGAGGCGCTGTACCGGGCGGGCGCGGCCGGGCAGCCCGCCGCCTGGCAGGACCCGGCCGAGCTGTCCCGCCACCTCACCCTCGCCGCCCGGTACCCGCAGGTGCGCGGGCACGTGTTCTTCGCCGCCAAGGACCTGGCGGACGACCGGATCGGGGCCATGGCCCGGGTGGTCGCCGACCACTACCGGGGGCCGGCGACACCACCGCGGGACCAGGGCCTGTCGGTCAGGCCGGGCTCGGCCTGACCCAGACGAAAGCCCCTAGTGCTTTTGCTTGTCCCCGTGCTTAACCTGGCAGTCGGGGCCGGGGGACATGATCGCTTCGTGCCCGTCGTCGAAGCGGACGCGATAGGGCGGGTTGCCGTTCTCGCCCATCACCTCGACGACCTCGGTGACCTGGTCGTGCTGGCCCACCACCCTGCCGTGCTGGACAAGCTTGTCGCCCTTGGATGCGCGCATCTGGCCCTCCTCACGCTCACGCCCGCTGGGTGACGGCGATGCACACGAGCACGGCCACGGCGGTCAGGGGAGCGGCCACCGTGAAGTGCTCGCCCAGCAGCAGCGCCGACCACACCAGTGTGAGCAGGGGCTGAGCCAACTGCAACTGGCTGGCCCGCGGGATGCCGATGGCCGCCATGCCCCGGTACCAGACGAGCAGCCCGAAGAACGTGGAACCGAGCGCCACCCACACCAGGCCCGCCACGCCGTGGACGCTCGGGTGCACCGGCTCGTACGACAGCGCCAGCACCGCGGCCGGCACGGTCAGCGGCAGGCACAGCACCAGCGCCCAGCCGATGACCTGCCAGCCCGGCATGACCCGGGCCAGCCGGCCGCCCTCGGTGTACCCGGCCGCGCACACCAGCAGCGCCCCGAACAGACAGCCGTCGGCCGCGGTGAGCGCGCCGCCGCTCTGGCCGACGGTGAAGGCGAGCACCGCCACCGCGCCCGCCACGGCCGCCAGCCAGAACCGGCGGGAGGGCCGGATGCCGGTGCGCAGCGCCGAGAACACGGCCGTGGTCAGCGGCAGCAGCCCCACCACGACGGCCGCGTGGGCGGTGGTGGACGTCTGCAGGGCGAGCGTGGTCAGCATCGGGAAGCCCAGCACCACTCCGGCGGCGACCACGGCCAGACCGGCGAGGTGGCGCCGCGCCGGAAGCGGGACCCGCAGGGCGAGCAGGCAACCGCCGGCGACCAGGGCGGCGAGGACACCGCGCACCGCCACCAGCGACCACGGGCCGAAGCTCTCCAGGCCCCAGGCGGTCGAGGGGAACGTCAGCGAGAAGGCGACCACACCGAGGGCGGCCTGAGCGGTGCCGAGCCCCCGGAGCTCCCGGGGAGCACTGACTGCTATCGGGCTGGCGGTAGTAGCGCTACTCTGTGTTCTCATGCAACAGCGTAGCAGTGTCGGTGAACTGGCAGAACAGCTCCGCGCAGAGCTGGACCGCTACTCTCCTGGTGGAAAGCTCCCGTCGAGCCGGGCCCTGGTCGAGCGGTTCCGGGTCAGTCCGGTGACCGTCTCCCGGGCGCTCGCCCAGCTGGCCGCCGAGGGCCTGGTGGTCACCCGGCCGGGCGCCGGCGCCTTCCGGGCCCGGCCGCACACCCCGGAACCGCCCGCCGGGGACACCTCCTGGCAGGAGGTCGCGCTGAGCGCCGACGGCACCACCGACCTCGTACCGCGCACGGTGGACGCCTCCGGCGTCACGGTCTCGCTGGCCGCCCCGCCGCCCGGGGTGCTGGAGTTCAACGGCGGCTATCCGCACCCCTCCCTCCAGCCGGAGCGGGCCATGGCGGCGGCGCTGGCCCGGGCCGGACGGCGGCCGGGCGCCTGGGGCAGGCCGCCGCTGGAGGGGCTGCCGGAGCTGCGGGAGTGGTTCGCGCGCGGCATCGGCGGTGCCGTCACCGCGGCCGAGGTGCTGATCGCGGCGGGCGGCCAGGCCGCGCTGGCCACCGCCCTGCGCGCGCTCGCCCCGCCCGGCGCCCCCGTGCTCGTGGAGTCGCCCACCTACCCGGGCATGCTGGCCCTCGCCCGCGCGGCCGGGCTGCGGCCCGTCCCGGTGCCCGTGGACCCCGACGGGGTGCGGCCCGACCTGCTCGCCGACGCCTTCCAGGCCACCGGCGCCCGGGTCTTCGTCTGCCAGCCGCTGTTCCAGAACCCCACCGGGGCCGTGCTGGCGCCCGCCCGGCGTGCCGAGGTGCTGCGCATCGCCCGCGAGGCCGGCGCGTTCGTGGTCGAGGACGACTTCGTCCGCCGGCTCGTGCACGCCGACGCGGGCCCGCTGCCCCGCCCGCTGGCCGCCGACGACCCGGACGGCGTCGTCGTCCACGTCGGCTCGCTGACCAAGGCGACCTCGCCCAGCTTCCGGGTCAGCGCCCTGGCCGCGCACGGGCCGGTGCTGGAACGGCTGCGCGCCATCCAGGTCGTGGACAGTTTCTTCGTCCCCCGGCCGCTCCAGGAGGCCGCCCTGGAACTCGTCGGCTCCCCGGCCTGGCCGCGCCACCTGAGGGCCCTCTCGGCCGAGCTGAAGACCCGCCGCGACGCGATGACGAGCGCGCTCGCCCGGCAGCTGCCCGAACTCGCCCTGCCGCACATCCCGTCCGGCGGCTACCACCTGTGGCTGCGGCTGCCCGAGGGTGCGGACGAGGGCGCGCTGACCGCGGCGGCCCTGCGCACCGGCGTCGCCCTCACCCCCGGCCGCCCCTACTTCAGCGCCGAACCGCCCGCCGCCCACCTGCGCCTGAGCTTCGCGGCGGTGGCCGGCACCGGGGAGATCGCGGAGGGCGTCCGGCGGCTGCGGACGGCGTGCGACGAGGTCATGGGAAATCCGCTCGCCCGGGAACGGCCCGCCCTGTGATGATCCGGCGCATGAGCGATACACCGGTTCTCCCCGACGGCTACGAGTTTTCCGCCGACACCGCCCGCGTCGACGTCGGCCGGGTGCACGGCTGGCTGTCCTCCGACGCGTACTGGGCGATCGACCGCCCGCGCGAGCGGCACGAGCGGGCGATGGCGAACTCGCTGAACTTCGGGGTCTACGACACGGCCTCGGGCGAGCAGGTGGCGTACGCGCGCGTGGTCACCGACCAGGCGCTGTTCGCCTGGCTCGCCGACGTGTACGTCGACCCGTCGGTGCGCGGCAAGGGCATCGGCACGGCGTTCGTCGGCCGCATCCGCGACCACCTGGAGCCCCTCGGGCTGCGCCGCGTCCTGCTCGCCACGCACGACGCGCACGGGGTGTACGCCAAGCTCGGCTTCCGGCCGCTGGACCGGCCCGACCAGTGGATGGTGCACACCCCCGCCGGGTAAGCCTGCGCATACCTCTGGTAACTCCCCGGTCACGGCCCTTGACCTGCACCTCCCGGCGGCTCACCATCACCGCATGCCACTGAGGGTGACGTTCGTCGCCGCCGCGCGCGGTGCCCCGCTGCTCGGGGAGCGCTTCGAGGACGACCGGCCGCTGGACCAGGCCGGCTGGGACGAGGTGCAGCGCGTCGCCGGGGACCTGCTGCCGCTGGCGGCGGCCGAGCTGCGCTACTGCTCGCCGACCCCGCGCAGCCGGGCCACGGGCGACGCCCTGGGGTACGCCCCGCTGGTCCAGCTCGCGCTGCGGGACTGCGACATGGGCCGCTGGCGCGGGCTGACGCTGGGGGAGGCGATGGCCCGGGAGCCGGAGGCGGTGGACTCCTGGCTCGCCGACCCGTTCGCCACCCCGCACGGCGGCGAGTCCCTGCTGGCGTTCATTTCCCGGGTCGGCGGCTGGCTGGACACCCGGCCGGCGGACGACGGCGGCCGGATCGTCGCCGTGGCCGAGCCGTCCGTGATCCGGGCGGCCCTGGTCTACGCCCTGAAGGCGCCGCCCTCCAGCTACTGGAACATCGACGTCCGCCCGCTGTCCACGACCACGGTCACCGGCCGCTCCGGCCGCTGGAACCTCCGCTTCGACGGGATTCCGGCTCAGCGCTCGCGCACGTAGTCGGTGGTCAGCAGCAGGTCCTTCGCCGGGCCGCCGACCCGCCACACCGAGCGCCAGTGGTCGGCGTCCAGGACGGTGAACTCGCCCCGGTAGAGGTCGGCCGCGCAGGGGTGGTCGGCGACGCAGTGCCCGGTGGTCAGGTCCAGCTCGTGGAAGGGCCGCCCGTCGGCGAACCGCACGTCCGCCCGGCCCGGCGTGGGCCCCGGCAGGAACCGCAGCGTCCGGGTGGCCGGCCGGGCCGTCCCGTGCCAGGTGAAGGTGCCGGACTCCTCGTGCAGCAGCCCGCCGCCGTCCAGCGCGCCGAAGACGGTGGTTCCGGTGAAGCGGCCCTCGGCGCCGCTCGCCAGATCCCGCACGGCGCGTTCGACGCGCCAGCGTCCGGCCAGGTGGGCCAGGACGTCGGGCACCGGCCAGAACCCCCGCGTGTCGCGGTGCGGTGTCAGCACATCCATGGGGCGAGCTTACGGGCCACCGCGTCCGCCCCATTGACGTGCTCATACCCCTTCCCTATCTTGCCGTTCGAACTGCTGATCAGTGTCTGATATTTCGAACAACGAGCCGCGGAGTATCCATGTCACGCACCACCCGCTGGAGACTCGGCCTGGGAGCGAGCGCGGTCCTGCTCACCACGGCCGTCCTCCCCGCCCCGGCCCATGCCGAGGACACCACCGACTACGCGATCACCGTCGACCCCACCGCCACCGGGCCGAAGATCGACAAGACGATGTACGGCGTCTTCTTCGAGGACATCAACCGCGCCGCCGACGGCGGCCTGTACGCCGAACTCGTCCAGAACCGGTCCTTCGAGTACTCCACCGACGACAACCGGTCGTACACCCCGCTGACCGCCTGGACGGTCTCCGGCACCGCGCAGGTCGTGAACGACTCCGGCCGGCTCAACGACCGCAACCGCGCCTACCTCGCCCTGGGCGCCGGATCCTCCGTGACCAACGCCGGCTACAACACCGGCATCGCCGTGCGGGACGGCAAGGCGTACGACTTCTCGGTCTGGGCCCGCGCCGAGGCCGGCAGCGCCCTCACCGTGACCCTCCAGGACTCCGGCGGCACGCTCGCGACCGCCCGGCGGATCGCCGTGACGAAGAACGGCTGGGCCCGGTACAAGGCATCCTTCGTGGCCACCCGCACCAGCGCCACCGGCCGGCTCACCGTGGCCGCCGACGCGGCGACCAGCCTGGACATGGTGTCCCTCTTCCCGCGCGACACCTACAAGCACGAGCCGAACGGCCTGCGCGAGGACCTCGCCGAGCAGGTCGCCGCCCTGCACCCGGGCTTCGTCCGCTTCCCCGGCGGCTGCCTGGTCAACACGGGCTCCATGGAGGACTACAGCGAGGCCTCCGGCTGGCAGCGCAAGCGCTCCTACCAGTGGAAGGACACCATAGGCCCGGTCGAGACCCGCGCCACGAACTCCGACTTCTGGGGCTACAACCAGAGCTACGGCCTCGGCTACTACGAGTACTTCCGGTTCGCCGAGGACATCGGCGCCATGCCGCTGCCCGTCGTACCGGCCCTCGTCACCGGCTGCGGCCAGGACACGGCCGTCGCCGACGACGCCCTGCTCAAGCGGCACGTCCAGGACACCCTCGACCTCATCGAGTTCGCCAACGGACCGGTGACGAGCCGGTGGGGCAGGAAGCGCGCCGAGATGGGCCACCCCGAGCCCTTCCACCTCACCCACATCGAGGTCGGCAACGAGGAGAACCTGCCGAACGAGTTCTTCGCCCGCTTCCAGCAGTTCCGCGCGGCCGTCCAGGCGACGTACCCCTACGTGCAGGTGATCTCCAACTCCGGCCCGGACGACTCCGGTTCGACCTTCGACACGGCCTGGAAGCTGAACCGGGACGCCAAGGTCGACATGGTCGACGAGCACTACTACAACAGCCCGCAGTGGTTCCTGCAGAACAACGACCGCTACGACTCCTACGACCGCTCCGGCCCGAAGGTCTTCCTCGGGGAGTACGCCTCCCAGGGCAACGCCTTCAAGCACGGCCTCGCCGAGGCGGCCTACATGACCGGCCTGGAGCGCAACGCGGACGTCGTCAAGCTCGCCTCGTACGCCCCGCTGTTCGCCAACGAGGACTACGTGCAGTGGAGCCCGGACATGGTGTGGTTCAACAACCACGCCTCCTGGGGCTCGGCCAATTACGAGGTCCAGAAGCTGTTCATGACCAACGTGGGCGACCGGGTGGTGCCCAGCACGGCCACCGGCACCCCGAGCCTGAGCGGGCCCATCACCGGCGCCGTCGGCCTGTCCACCTGGAACACCGGCGCCGCCTACGACGACGTGAAGGTCACCGCCGCCGACGGCGGCACGCTGCTGAGCGACGACTTCTCCGGTGGCGCCGCGCGGTGGACCCACACCGGCACCGGCAGCTGGACCGTGCAGGACGGCCGGTACGTGCAGACGGACGACACCGCCGAGAACACCATGGTCCAGGCCGGTGACGCCGGCTGGCACGACTACGACCTGCACGTGAAGGCCACCAAGAAGTCCGGCAAGGAGGGCTTCCTCGTCGCCTTCGGCGTCAAGGACACCGGCAGCTACTACTGGTGGAACCTGGGCGGCTGGAACAACACGCAGTCGGCGGTCGAGCAGGCCGTGGACGGCGGCAAGTCGACGCTGCTCTCCAAGGCCGGGTCGATCGACACGGGCCGCGCCTACGACATCGACATCAGGGTGCGGGGCCGTCAGGTCACCCTCTACCTCGACGGCAAGGAGTGGGGCGGCTTCACCGACGACAAGCCGGCCGAGCCGTTCCGCCAGGTCGTCACGCGGGACGCGCAGACCGGCGAGCTGATCGTGAAGGTCGTCAACGCCCAGCCCGCCGCCGCCCGCACGGCCATCGACCTCGGCGCCGCCCGGGTCGCGTCCAAGGCCCGGGTGACCACGCTGGCCGCCGCACCGGACGCGGTGAACACCGAGACGTCCACGGCGGTCGCCCCGCGGACGTCCACCCTCACCGGAGTCGCGCGGACGTTCACGTACACCTTCCCGGCGAACTCCGTCACGTTCCTGCGGATCAAGCAGAAGTGACCGCGCTCGCGGGCTGCCGGCCACCGGCGGCAGCCCGCGCCCGGCGAGCACCCTTCAGCGGACGACCTGCCAGAACGGATCTCGCGGTCGGCGCCGGCGCCGGCCGGGTTCACCCGGAAAACACCCTTCGGAAAGCCGTCGTTTCCCCGAGCACCCCGGAATTCATGCGGTGTTTCCGTATGCATGGGAACTCACGCCTCTTTTTTGATGAGCGCACAACCATGCGGAAAGGAGCCCCGTCTAAGTCGGCGAAATCGACGCAATGAATTCGCTGGGGGCCTTTCGACACATGGACCGCTCGCTCTCGCCCCGTGCGCCGCGCCCGGCCGCCGCCCTGCTCGCCGCGGCCGTCACGGTCACCGCCTTCTGCGCCGGTGACGTGCTGGCGCGCGGCTACCCCTTCGGCCCCCGCACCCGCAGCGTCAACGACCTCGGCAACCAGTACGTGCCCTTCCACGCCCACCTGTGGGACCTGCTGCACCGCAGGGCCGAGGGCGGTCTCCTCGTCAACTGGCAGTCCGGCTACGGCGCGAGCTTCCTGCCCGACCTCGGCACCTACCTCGGCAGCCCGTTCGCCCTGCTCGTCGCGGTCTTCCCGCGCGACCGGATCGACCTCGCCGTCTACGCCGTCACCCTGCTGAAGACCGCCTCCGCCGCCGCGGCCATGGCCTGGCTGCTGCTCACCCTGCGCCCCGGCCGCCGGTGGGCGGCGGGGCTGCTCGGCGCCTCGTACGCGCTGAGCGGCTGGAGCCTGGCCGACGCCTCCTACAACCCGATGTGGCTCGACGGCCTGATCGCCCTGCCGCTGCTGTGCCTGGTCGGCGAACGCGCGCTGGCCGGCCGCCGGATGCCGCCCGGCGTCCTGATCGTCGCCCTCGCCTGGACCGCCAACTTCTACACCGCCTACATGGCCACCCTCGGCGCCGCCCTGGTCCTGCTGCTACGCCTGCTGCTCGCCCGCCCGCCGCGCCGGCAGGCGCTCGCCGCGGCCGGCCGCGCCGTCCTCACCACCGCCCTCGGCGTGGGCCTCGCCGCCCCACTGGTCACCGTGGTCTACTTCGGCACCCGGCACGCCTACCCGGGCCGGGTACGGCAGTTCGCCCCGGTGCCCGTCGAGGACGTCGCCGCCCGGCTGCTGCCCGCGACCTACGGCTTCGGCTCACCGGCCCTCTACGTCGGCCTCACCGCGCTGCTCCTCGCCCTCGCGCTGCCCTTCCACCGGGCGGTCCCGGTCCCGGTCCGCACCGGCTGGACGGCGCTGGTGCTCGCGGTGGCCCTGTCCCTCCAGTGGGGCCCCACCCACCTGGTGTGGCACGCCTTCGCCACCCCGCAGGGCAGCCCCTACCGGCAGGCGTTCGTGCTGTGCGGCCTGCTGGTGATCGCCGCCTGGCACGCCCTGGCGGACGGCGTCCCCGACCGGCGCGCGCTCGGCGCCGCGACCGCGCTGCTGGCGCTGATCGTCGCCGCCGCCGGCCGCAGCGCGCTGCTCGGCTGGTACACCTGGCCGGTCCTGCTGCCCGCCCTCGCGGGCGCCCTCGGAGGGCTCGTCCTGCTGGCCCGCGCCGGGCGGCGCACCCGGCTCGCCGGGCTGGCCGTCGTCCTGCTGCTCGGCGTGCAGGCCGGCGAGAGCGCCGCCACCTCCGCCGTGGCCACCCGGATGCGCCTCGGGCACATGGACGACTACGCACCCTGGGGCGAGCGGCAGGAGGTGCAGGCGGCGGCCGTCGCCGGGGCCGACGGCTGGCCCCGGTACCGCACCGACCCCGGCCGCGAGCAGACCGTCGGCAACGACCCGCTGCTGGTGGGCGGCGAGGGCGCCCAGTACTACAGCAGCCTGACCTCGGACGTCCTCAGCCGCACCCTCACCGCGCTGGGCGACGGCTGGACCTCGCGCGGCCGGAGCGTGCAGAGCCTGGACAACGCCGTCACGGACGTCGTCTTCTCGGTCGGTGCCCGGGTGCACTCCCCGCCCGACCCGCACCAGAAGCACGTGCCCCCCGGCGGCGGACCGGTCACCGTCACCCGGCGGGACGTGCCGCCCCTGGTCACCGTCCGGACCGCACCCGCCGGCAGGCCCTTCGGACCCTCGCCGTACCGCAACCAGGAACTGCTGCTGGGCAGCCGCGTCTACACCGTGCCCCGGGTCACCGTGCACGACGACCGCGGGCGGCCGGTCCCGAGCCGCCGGGTCGGCACCGGCAACGCCCTGGCCCGGCCCACGATCACCGCCCGGTGCCCGGCCGGCACCCAGGTCCACCTGTGGGCCCCGCACTTCTCCGGCACCGCACGGCTCGCCGGCGCCGGCGCGTCCGCCCGGTACCGGTACGTGTTCCCGCGCAACCGCGCCGCCATGGAGCCGCTCGGCCCGGCTCCCGCCTCCGGGTGGCTGCGCATCGAACTGACGCCGGACCGGCCCGGCCGCATCCCGCCCGGCGCCGTCGGCTGCCTGGACACCGCGGGGCTGGACGCGGCCGCGGCCCGGCTGAAGGCGACCGGAGCCACCCGGGTGACCGTCTCCGACGGCACCCTGCGGGCCCGGCTGCCCGCCGGCAGCCGGGGCGTCGCGGTCGTCGCGGCGCCCCGGATCGCCGGCTGGCGGTGTGCCGCCGGGGACGGCCCCGAGCGCCCCGCCGGCGACTTCCACGGCCTGATCGCCGTCCCCCTGGACGGCAGCGCCACCACGCTGACCTGCACCTTCCACCCACCCGGCCTGCGGCTGGGCACGACTGTGGGGGCCGCCTCGCTGCTCACCCTCGTCCTGCTCACCGCCGCGGGCGCCGTCCGCCGCCGGCGCGGCCCGGCGCCGCCCACGACCACATCACCGCGCGAGCGCGTGACCACCGCTCTCTGACCGCGCCCAGGGGGGATCCCGCATGCTGATATCGATCGTCGCGCCCTGCTACGACGAGGAAGACGTCCTCGCCCAGTTCCACCAGGAGGTCCAGAAGGTCGCCGAGGAACTGCTGCCCCTCGGTCACGACATGGAGTTCGTGTACGTGGACGACGGCAGCCGGGACCGTACCCTCGCCGTCCTGAAGGACCTGGCGGACCTCGACTCCCGGGTGCGCTACGTCTCCTTCAGCCGCAACTTCGGCAAGGAGGCGGCCCTCCTCGCCGGCCTGCGGCACGCCTCGGGCGACTCGGTGATCGTGATGGACGCCGACCTCCAGCACCCCCCGGCGCTGATCAAGCGCATGGTCGAGCTGCGGGAACAGGGCCACGACCAGGTCATCGCCCGGCGCACCCGCACCGGCGACCGGCTCACCAGGACCCTGACCGCGCGCCTGTACTACCGGCTCGTCAACCGTCTGGTCGACGTCGAACTCGTCGACGGCGTCGGCGACTTCCGGCTGCTGTCGCGCCGGGTGGTGGACGCGGTGCTCGCCCTCACCGAGTACAACCGCTTCTCCAAGGGCCTGTTCGCCTGGGTGGGCTTCCCGAGCACCACCTTCGAGTACCGGAACGCCGCGCGCGAGGCCGGCCGCAGCTCCTGGAACCTGCGCGGCCTGCTCAACTACGGTCTCGACGGCCTGCTGTCCTTCAACAACCGCCCGCTGCGCGCCGCGCTCTGGCTCGGTATGGGCCTGCTGCTGTGCGCGGGCCTGTACACCGCCTGGATCGTGGGCGCCGCGCTCGTGAACGGCGTCCAGACCCCCGGCTATGTGACCATCATCACCGCCGTGACCGCCCTCGCGGGCGTCCAGATGGTCATGCTGGGAGTCATCGGGGAGTACACCGGCCGCATCTACTACGAGGTGAAGGGGCGCCCGCACTTCCTGGTGAAGGCGACCAATGTGGAACGGACGAAAGATCTCATTCCCTGATGCGGCAGATTCTGACCTTCGCGGCGGTGGGCGTCGTCAACACGGCGGCCTACTACTGCCTCTACCTCCTGTTCCTGACCGGCCTTCCCTATCTCGCGGCGCACGTGCTGGCCTTTCTGCTCAGCATGGTCGGTTCCTTTTTCCTGAACGCGCGCTTCACCTACCGGATCCGGCCCACCTGGCGGAAGTTCCTGCTGTTCCCGCTGACGAACGTGACCAACTTCCTGATCACCACGGCCGGGGTGTACCTGATCGTGGACGTCCTGCACGCCGGCAGCCGTTTCGCCCCGCTGCTCGCCTCGGCCGTGGCCGTCCCGTTCACCTTCCTCGTCTCCCGCTGGGTGATGATCCCCGAGACGATTGCATAAACGTGCAGCGATACGTATAGTCATGCCATCCAGAGGAGGGTGGACATGGCAGTACGTGCGGCGGTGGCCGGAGCGAGCGGATACGCGGGCGGAGAGGTCCTGCGCCTGCTCCTCGCGCACCCCGAGGTCGAGATCGGCGCCCTGACCGGCAACTCCAACGCCGGACAGCGGCTCGGCGCGCTCCAGCCGCACCTGCTGCCGCTGGCCGACCGGGTGCTGGCCGAGACCACCCCGGAGGCGCTCGCCGGGCACGACGTGGTCTTCCTCGCGCTGCCGCACGGGCAGTCCGCCGCCGTCGCCGAGCGGCTCGGCCCCGACGTCCTCGTGATCGACATGGGCGCCGACTTCCGGCTGCAGGACCCGGCCGACTGGGAGCGCTTCTACGGCTCCCCGCACGCCGGCACCTGGCCCTACGGCCTCCCCGAACTGCCGGGTTCCCGCGCCGCGCTGGAGGGGTCCAAGCGCATCGCGGTGCCCGGCTGCTACCCGACCGCCGTCTCCCTCGCCCTGTACCCGGCCTACGCGGCCCACCTCGCCGGGCCCGAGGCCGTGGTCGTCGCCGCCTCCGGCACCTCCGGCGCGGGCAAGGCGCCCAAGCCGCACCTGCTCGGCAGCGAGGTCATGGGCTCCATGTCGCCCTACGGCGTCGGCGGCGGCCACCGGCACACCCCCGAGATGATCCAGAACCTGAGCGGGGTGGCGGGCGAGCGGATCGCGGTCTCCTTCACGCCGACCCTCGCGCCGATGCCCCGCGGCATCCTCGCCACCTGCAGCGCGAAGGCCGTCGCGGGGGCCACGGCGGACTCGGTCCGCGCCGCCTACGAGAAGGCCTACGCCGACGAGCCCTTCGTCCACCTGCTCCCCGAGGGCCAGTGGCCCGCGACGGCGTCCGTCCACGGTTCCAACGCCGTTCAGGTGCAGGTCGCGTACGACGCGTCCGTGGGCCGCATCATCGCGATCAGCGCCATCGACAACCTGACCAAGGGCACCGCGGGCGGTGCCGTCCAGAGCATGAACATCGCCCTGGGTCTTCCCGAGACCACGGGTCTTTCCACGATCGGAGTCGCACCGTGAGCGTCACGGCAGCCAAGGGATTCACGGCGGCGGGCATCGCCGCCGGGATCAAGGAGAACGGCAACCCCGACCTGGCCCTCGTGGTCAACAACGGGCCCCGCCGTGCCGCCGCGGGCGTGTTCACCTCCAACCGTGTGAAGGCCGCACCGGTGCTCTGGTCCGAGCAGGTCCTCAGGAGCGGCCAGGTCTCGGCCGTCGTCCTCAACTCCGGCGGCGCCAACGCCTGTACCGGCCCCAAGGGCTTCCAGGACACCCACGCCACCGCCGAGAAGGCCGCCGAGGTGCTCGGCCGCGGCGCCATCGAGGTCGCCGTCTGCTCCACCGGCCTGATCGGCGTGCTGCTGCCCATGGACAAGCTGCTCCCGGGCATCGAGACGGCCGCCGCCCAGCTGTCCGAGCACGGCGGCGAGAAGGCCGCCATCGCCATCAAGACCACCGACACCGTCCACAAGACGTCCGTCGTCACCAGCGGGGACGGCTGGACCGTCGGCGGCATGGCCAAGGGCGCCGGCATGCTCGCCCCGGGCCTCGCCACCATGCTCGTCGTCCTCACCACCGACGCCGACCTCGGCGACGAGGAGCTGGACAAGGCTCTGCGCGCGGCCACCAGGGTCACCTTCGACCGCGTCGACTCCGACGGCTGCATGTCCACCAACGACACCGTCCTGCTGCTCGCCTCCGGCGCCTCCGGCGTCACCCCCGGGTACGAGGCGTTCGCCGAGGCCGTACGGCAGGTCTGCGACGACCTCGGCCGGCAGCTCATCGGCGACGCGGAGGGCGCCAGCAAGGACATCAAGGTCGAGGTGGTCAACGCGGCGAGCGAGGAGGACGCCGTCGAGGTGGGCCGCTCCATCGCCCGCAACAACCTCCTGAAGTGCGCCATCCACGGCGAGGACCCCAACTGGGGCCGCGTGCTCTCCGCCATCGGCACCACGAAGGCCGCCTTCGAGCCGGACCAGCTGAATGTCGCCATCAACGGCGTCTGGGTGTGCAAGAACGGTTCCGTCGGCGAGGACAGGGAACTGGTGGACATGCGCTACCGCGAGGTCCACATCGTGGCCGACCTCGCGGCGGGCACCGAGACCGCGACCATCTGGACCAACGACCTGACCGCCGACTACGTCCACGAGAACAGCGCCTACTCCTCATGAGCACTCGCAAGCACACGGCCCTGCCGAAAGCCCAGATCCTCATCGAGGCGCTGCCCTGGCTGGTCAGGCACAACGGCAGGACGGTCGTCATCAAGTTCGGCGGCAACGCCATGATCGACGAGGACCTGAAGGCCGCGTTCGCCCAGGACGTCGTCTTCCTGCACCACGCCGGCCTCAAGCCGGTCGTCGTGCACGGCGGCGGCCCGCAGATCAGCGCCGCCCTCGACAAGCACGGCATCGTCAGCGAGTTCAAGGCGGGCCTGCGCGTCACCACCGAGGACGCCATGGACGTCGTACGGATGGTGCTCGCCGGGCAGGTGCAGCGCGAGCTGGTCGGCCTGCTCAACCGGCACGGGCCGCTCGCCGTCGGCCTCACCGGCGAGGACGCGCACACCATCACCGCCACCAGGCACCAGCCCGAGATCGACGGCGAACTGGTCGACATCGGCCGGGTCGGCGAGATCACCGCGATCGACACGGGCGCCATCGAGGCGCTGCTCGCCGACGGCCGCATCCCGGTCGTCTCCTCGATCGCCCGCTCCCAGGACGACGGACATGTCTACAACGTCAATGCTGATACGGCTGCTGCGGCACTCGCTGCGGCACTGGGCGCCGAGACCCTCATGGTCCTCACCGACGTCGAGGGCCTCTACGAGGACTGGCCGAACAGCGACGAGGTGATCAGCCGCCTCACCGCATCCCAACTGGAAAAACTGCTGCCGGAGTTGAGCTCCGGCATGGTGCCGAAGATGGAGGGCTGCCTGCACGCCGTGCGCAACGGCGTGACGACCGCCCGCGTCATCGACGGCCGGGTCCAGCACTCGATCCTGCTGGAGATCTTCACCGACGAGGGCATCGGCACCATGGTCGTGCCCGACGAGCCCGAGGGGGACGCACAGTGACGGGCAACCAGGAGCTGACCCAGCGCTGGCAGGGCGCGCTCATGAACAACTACGGCACCCCGCGCCTGCCCCTCGTCCGCGGCGAGGGCACCCGACTGTGGGACGCCGACGGCCGGCAGTACCTCGACTTCGTCGGCGGCATCGCCACCAACGCCCTCGGCCACGCCCACCCCGCGATCGTCGAGGCCGTGAGCGGCCAGATCGCCTCCCTCGGCCACATCTCCAACCTCTTCCTGGCCGAGCCCACCGTCGCCCTCGCCGAACGGCTGCTCCAGCTCTTCGGCCGGGACGGCCGGGTCTTCTTCTGCAACTCCGGCGCCGAGGCCAACGAGGCCGCGTTCAAGATCGGCCGGCTCACCGGGCGCACCCACATGGTCGCCGCCGACGGCGGCTTCCACGGCCGCACGATGGGCGCCCTCGCGCTCACCGGCCAGCCCGCCAAGCAGGAGCCCTTCCTGCCGCTGCCCGGCGAGGTCACCCACGTCCCCTACGGCGACGCCCAGGCGCTGGCCGCCGCGGTGACGGAGGAGACGGCCCTCGTCGTCATCGAGCCGATCCAGGGCGAGAACGGCGTCGTCGTGCCCCCGGCCGGCTACCTCAAGGCCGCCCGCGCGATCACCGCCGCCACCGGCGCCCTGCTGGTCCTGGACGAGGTGCAGACCGGCATCGGCCGCACCGGCACCTGGTTCGAGTACCAGGCCCACGAGGGCGTGCTGCCCGACGTCGTCACCCTCGCCAAGCAGCTCGGCGGCGGGCTGCCGCTCGGCGCGACCGTGGCCTTCGGCCGGGCCGCCGAACTGCTCCGGCCCGGCCAGCACGGCACCACCTTCGGCGGCAACCCCGTCGCCTGCGCCGCCGGACTCGCCGTGCTCGACACGATCGCCGACGAGGACCTGCTCGACAACGTCAAGCGGCAGAGCGGGCGGCTGCGGGAGGGAATCGAGGCGCTGAACCACCCGTTGATCGATTATGTCCGGGGTGCGGGCCTGCTCCTGGGTATCGTGCTCACCGGGCCGCGCGCACCGCAGGTGCAGCAGGCGGCCCAGGAGGCCGGGTTCCTGGTGAACGCGCCCGCCCCCGACGTCGTACGGCTCATGCCGCCGCTCAATCTCCGCGACGACGAGGCGGGTGCGCTGCTCCGGGCACTGCCCGGCATCCTCGACGCAGCTGGCCCTGTGGATGGGGACGGACGATCCGGAGAATGAGACGACGATGAGCCAGGCGCAGGACCACGATCAGGCGGGGGCCGGACCCGCCGTACCGCAGACCCGCACCGCACGGCACCGCCGGATCGTGGACATCCTCAACCGGCAGCCGGTGCGCTCGCAGAGCCAGCTGGCCAAGCTGCTCGCCGACGACGGGCTGAGCGTCACGCAGGCGACGCTCAGCCGGGACCTCGACGAGCTGAACGCGGTGAAGATCCGCAACACCGACGGCGACCTGATCTACGCGGTGCCGAGCGAGGGCGGTTTCCGCACCCCGCGCGCCCCGCTGGGGGAGTCGGCGAAGGAGGAGCGGATGCGGCGGCTCTCCCAGGAGCTGCTGATCTCCGCGGAGGCCTCGGCGAACCTCGTGGTCCTGCGCACTCCCCCGGGGGCCGCGCAGTTCCTGGCCTCCGCCATCGACCAGGCGGAACTGCACGACATCCTGGGCACGATCGCCGGCGACGACACCCTGCTGCTGATCAGCCGGGACCCCACCGGGGGGCAGGCGCTGGCGGACCATCTGCTGCGGCTGGCGCAGAACGGCCACTGACGGCGTGCGGGGCCCGCCCGGCCGACGCAGAATAGGCATGTGATCTTCCGCGGCGAGCGGGCCGGGGGACGGGCAATCCCCTGGCGGCCGTCGAACGTATACAGAGGTGTGTCGGGAAACCGGTTCCCCGTCGGCCGCCTCCCGGACGAGGTACTGCTGTCCGGGCTGGCCGCCGGAGATCCGGAGCTGGCTGTGCTCTTCGTACGGAGGTTCCAGCACCGGGTCTTCGGTGTGGCCAGGGCGGTCACCGGGGACCAGCAACTCGCCGAGGACGTCGCCCAGCAGACGTTCGAACGCGCGTGGCGTCATGCGCAGATCTACGACTCGCGCCGCGGCTCGGTCATGACCTGGCTGACGAGCATCGCGCACAACCTGGCCATCGACGCCGTCCGTGCCCGGCGGACACAGCCGATGGCGCCCGAGGACCTCGAGGACCTGCTGGACGTCGTCACCGAGACCCCCGAGCAGTGGGCGCTGGCCGACGAGGCCTCCGCCCAGGTCCGGGCCGCTCTGGCGCGGCTGCCACGGGAGCAGGCCAGGGCGCTGATGCTGGCCGGTATCTACGGCATGACGGCCCGGCAGGTCGCCGACGCGGAACGGATCCCGCTGGGCACCGCCAAGACGCGGATCAGGACGGCGATGGCAAGACTGCGCACCACCGTCGCGTCTGCGAAACGAGGCGACCATGTCCAGTGACGTGGACTGCGAGAAGCTGCGGGAGATCGGCGCCGAGCTCGCGCTGGGCGTGCTGCCCGGCCGGGAGCGGGCCGAGGCGGTCGCCCATCTGGACCGGTGCGCGGACTGCCGGGAGTACGTCCGGCAGCTGACCCAGGTCGGTGACCGGCTGGTCGGCCTGCTGCCGGACCGTGAGCCGCCGCCCGGGTTCGAGAACCGCGTGGCGCGCAGCCTCGCCCGGCAGGCGACCGCGTCCGAGGGGCAGCGGCCCGCCCGCGCCCCCGGCCGCTCCCGCCCGGGACCGCGCAGCGGCGCCCGGCGGGCCCGGGCCCGGGTCGCGGCGGCCGGGGCCGCGCTCGCCGTCGCCGTCGGGTTCGCCGGCTGGGCGATCGGCACCGCCGTCGAGCAGGTCGTGGCCTCCGCACCCGCCGGCGAGTCCGAACCGGTGATGGTCGGGGACATGACCCCGGCCCGGAACGGCGGGGCGCCCGTCGGCGAGGTCTACGCCCACCCCGGCCCGCCCGGCTGGATCTTCGTCTCCGTCGCCCTCACCGGAACCCGGTACACCGGCACGGTCACCTGTTTCCTCGACCGCCCCGACGGCACGAGCGTGCGCGCCGGCGACTTCGCCCTGCGTGAGGGACACGGCAACTGGGGCGTGGCGGTGCCCGGCGACCTCACCCAGTACTCCGGCGCCCGCCTGACGTCTTCTGACGGCACCGTCCTCGCCACCGCCCAGTTGGAGAAGGGGCAGGTCACCACCCCGGTGGCGTGAACCGCCCCCGCTCACCGGCCGCGGCGCGGTACGGGCAGGACGCCCTCCAGGGCGGCGGCCAGTGCGGCGACGGTGGGCCGCGCCGCTGGGTCGGGGCGCAGACATGCGTCGACGGCGGCGGCGAGCGCGGGCGGCAGCCGCCGCCGCGACCCGACCGGCGGCGCCGTCCGCTCCAGCTGCGGATACCAGTCGCCCGGGTCACCCGTGCCGGTCCCGGTGCCCGGCTCGTCCCCGGCGTACGGCCGGTCGGCGGTCCCGCCGGTCGTGCGGCACTCGAACGGCAGGTCACCGCAGGCGGCCTCGAACAGGGTGATGCCGATGCCCCACACGTCGGCGGCGGCCGTGAGCGGCCCGCCGCGGGCCTGCTCCGGGGCCAGGTAGGAGCAGGTGCCCACGCCGGCCGGGGCGGGCCCCGGAGGCCGGGCGACGCTCAGGTCCAGCACCTTCGCCAGTCCCCGCTCCACCACCACGTTCGACGGCTTGAGGTCCAGGTGCAGCAGACCACGGCCGTGCAGGTAGTGGGCGGCGGAGCACAGCTGCGCCCCGAGGAGCGCCACGTCGGCCGCGGACGGCCGGTGCCGCAGCCGGTGCAGCAGGTGGGACAGCGTCTCACCGGTCAGGGTCTCCAGGACGACGAGCGGCTCCGGCTCCGTGCGGACGTCGTAGGCGCGGACCAGGTGGGGATGGGTGAAGTCGCGCAGCCACCGCCCCTCGCGCAGCAGCCGCTCGCCCAGCCGCCGCTCGCCGCGCCGGTCGGGGCGCACCACTTTGATCACGCACCGGCAGTCCCGTTCCGCGCTCCAGGCGTCGTAGACGTCCAGCCAGCCGGTGCGGGCCAGGCCGGCGAGGATCTCGTAGCCCGGGACCGGTTCCGTGCCGGGGGGCAGGGGCGGGGCGTCGGGTACGGCGGTGACGCTCATGACAGCACCGCTCCGCTCTGCAGCCGGTGCAGCCGGGCGTAGGTGCCGTCGTGCCCGACCAGGTCGTCGTGGGCGCCGTGCTCGACGATCCGGCCGTGGTCGAGGACGACGATGCGCGTGGCGTCGCGGACGGTCAGCAGGTTGTGGGAGATGACGACCGTGGTCCGCCCGGCCATGAGCCGGCGCAGCGGGTCCATGATCCGCCGGCCCGACCGGACGTCGAGCCCGGCCGTCGGTTCGTCCAGGAGCAGCACGGGCGCGTCCCGGATCATCGCGCGGGCGATCGCCAGGCGCTGGCACTGGCCGCCGGACAGGGTGCGGCCGCGCTGGCCGACCAGGGTGTCGTAGCCCTCGGGGAGCAGCTCGATGAACTCGTGCGCGTCCGCGGCCCGGGCCGCCGCGACGATGTCGGCGTCGGTGGCCCCCGGCCGGCCGTAGGCGATGTTGTCCCGGACGGTGCCGTGGAAGACGAGCGTCTCCTGGAGGACCACCGCCACGCTCTCCCGGACGTCGGACAGGCTCAGCTGCCGCAGGTCTGTCCCGTCGAGGCGGACCGCGCCCCGGTCGGGGTCGTAGAAGCGCAGCTGGAGCTTGGCGACGGTCGACTTGCCCGCCCCGCTGGCGCCGACCAGCGCGAGCGTCTCCCCGGGCGCCGCGTGGAAGGACACGTCCGACAGCGCCCAGGACGGTCCGCCGGGATAGCGGAACCACACCCCGTCGAACTCCAGCTCCCCCCGCGCGCGGCCGGTCCGCCGGGCGCCGGGGGCCTCGGTCACCTGGGGCCGCTGGTCCAGCAACTCGATGATCCGTTCCGCCGAGGCGGAGGCCGCGTAGAAGGTGGTGCCGAGGTGGGACAGCCCGCGGACCGGGCCGTACAGCTTGCCGATCAGCGCGAGGAAGACCAGCAGCCCACCGAGCGTGAGCTGCCCCTGGGCCAGCTTCCAGGTGCCCAGCCCCATCACGGTGAGGCCGCCGGCCACCTCGATGGTCTCCACGACGGGGCCGTAGACGGCACGGATCCGTGCCGAGGCCATCGCCGCCCGGAACCGGCCGAGGTTCTCCCGCTCGAACCGGCGCTCCTCCCAGCCCTGCCGGTTGTACGCCTGCACCAGCACGACGTTGCCCAGCGACTCCTCGGCGATGGCGCTGAGCGAGCCGCTGCGCCGCCTGCGCTCCCGGGACGCCTCCTTGATCAGCCGCGAGAAGTGCCGGGCGGCGCCCCAGAACAGGGGCACGATGGCCAGGGCGAGCAGGGTCAGGTCCCAGCGCAGGTAGCACAGCAGGCCGAGGAAGACGCCGAGGCGGACCACGTAGTAGAGGGCGTCCGCCACACCCGAGAGCAGGAACGTCTCCACCGCGTCGACGTCGCCCGTGACCCGGGACAGCACGTCCCCGAGCCGCCGGCGCTCGAAGAAGCCGAGCGACAGCCCCTGGACGTGCCGGAAGACGTCGGAGCGCAGGGCGAGCAGGAAGCGCTCGCCCACCCAGGTGGAGGTGACGTCGTCGGCGAAGCCCAGAACGCCGGAGCAGACGACCAGGCCCAGATAGGCCGGTGCGATCCACAGGAAGGGGTGCAGATCGCGGGGGACGAGGACGTCGTCCACGACCAGCTTGAAGAGCCACAGCTCGGCCGCGTCGACGAGGGGACCGGTCAGGCTGA
The DNA here is from genome assembly GCF_040645015.1 of Streptomyces sp. NPDC046881. Classification (NCBI taxonomy): domain Bacteria; kingdom Bacillati; phylum Actinomycetota; class Actinomycetes; order Kitasatosporales; family Streptomycetaceae; genus Streptomyces; species Streptomyces sp. NPDC046881. Next base: position 77,031 of record NZ_JBEYXJ010000009.1, read on the forward strand.
ACAGGACGACGGGCACCAGCCAGCGCCGGCCGCCGCGGGTGTAGGGCCAGAACCGCCGGAACACCTCGCGCGGGGGCAGCGCGGGAGCGGCCGCCACCACGGCGTCGGAGGTCTCGCCCAGCGAGAGCAGACGCCGCAGGACATGCGCCATGGCGTGCGTTCCTCGGGGATCGGCGGAGCGGACCGGGTCCTCCGGCCTCCGGCCCGCTCAGCTGCGTGGACGCTCAGTAGCGGCCGTGGCCGTGGCCGTGGTCGCCGTGGCCGTGCCCGTGGTCGCCGTGGCCGTGACGGTCGCCGTGGCCGTGGCCGTGGCCGTGACCGTGGTCACCGTGCCCGTGCCCGTGCCCCGAACGGTCGTGACTCGACCAGTCGTCGCCATGGTCCCGCCTCGCGGGCATCAGGCTACTGAAGATGGCCATGTTGGTTCCTCCTTCAACTTGCCTCACATGGGATACGTCCCACGGCCGATGTCGGATGGCGTTCCGGAGAAAAACCTCGCGTTCCGGGCAAAAAAAGGCGGGAGTCGCTGCCCGGGCGCATCAGCCCAGTCGCGCCGCCAGCCCCCCGGTGCACCGCACCTCGTCGCCCGCGGTGATCAGCAGGGCCTCCACGTCCGGCAGGGACTCCAGCCAGGCCAGGCCCGCCCGGGAGCCCATCGCGAACGCGGCCGTGGCCCAGCAGTCCGCCCAGGTCAGCCGGGGTCCCACCACCGTCACCGCCACCAGGTCCGTCACCGCGGACCGACCGGTGCGCGGATCCACGATGTGCGCCCCCCGCTCCGCCGTACCGGAGGTGGCCACCGCCAGTTCGGCCGTGCCGGCCGCCGAGACCACCGCCGCCAGCCCGCCGGGCCGCAGCGGATCGGCCACCCCGACCCGCCAGGCGCGCTGCGGCTCCGGCGCGCCCAGCAACTGCACGTCCCCGCCCCCGTTGACGCTCACCCCGCACACCCCGGCCACCGCCGCCAGCACCCGGGCCGCCCGCTCGGCCGCCCAGCCCTTGACGATGCCGGTGGGGTCCAGCGAGCCCCGGTAACGCGGGCTGAACCAGCCCTCGCTCACCCGCTCCGCCTCGGCCGCCAGCTCCAGCACCTCGGCCACCTCGGGAGCGCACTCCGGGACGGCCAGCTCGCCCCGCGCCAGCCGCGACACCTCGCTGTCCTCGCGGTACGTGCTGAACAGCGCGTCCGCCCGGTGCAGTCCGGCGACGGCCTCGGCGAGCGCCGCCCGTACCGCCTCCGGTTCCCCGCCGCGGACGTCGAAGGAGAAGACCGTCCCCATGACCTCCTCCGCGTGACGCACCGCGGCGGGAGCCTGTGCCTCCTCGGCCACCGTGTCAGCCACCGGCCTGGTCCAGCGCCGACTGCAGGGACTGCCGGTAGCCGGTGCTGGTGTAGGTGGCGCCGGAGACCGCGTCGATGTCCGCCGTCCCCGCCGCCACCGCCTCCTGGTTGAGCTTGGGGACGGCGAGCTGGGTCTTCTGGTCGCTCAGGCCGCCCTTGGGCGCCTGGACCGCCTCCGCCTTGGTGATCTTCCCGCCGCTGACCGTGATCCGGACCTGGACCGGCCCGTACTGGGTCTGCGCGGCCTTCCCGGTGACCGTCCGGGCCTGCGCCGAGCCGGCCGCACCCGAGGCACCCGACGACGCCGGCTTCATCTTGTCCAGCGCGGACTGCAGCGACTTCCGGTAGCCCTCGCTCGTGTAGGTGGCGCCGGAGACGGAGTCGATGTCCGCCGTCCCCGCCGCCACCGCTTCCTGGTTGAGCTTGGGGACGGCGAGCTGGGTCTTCTGGTCGCTCAGGCCGCCCTTGGGCGCCTGGACCGCCTCCGCCTTGGTGATCTTCCCGCCGCTGACGGTCAGCCGGACCTGCACGGCCCCGTACTGGGTCTGCGCCGCGTCACCGGTCACCGTGCCGGAGCCCGCCTGGGTGCCGCCCTGCGGCGCCTCCTGTCCCGCCGCCGTCTGCTGTGGGGCCGCGCCGGCCGCCGACGCGGCGGCCGGATCCGACGCCGGCTTCAGCGACAGCAGCAGCACGACGCCGGACACGGTCGCGGCGGTGGCCAGCACGACCCGCCGCACGGGGTGGCTCTTCCTCATCGCTTCGCAGCTCCGCTCACATCTCGAACGACTCGTGGTGGATACGGCGGGCGGGCACTCCCGCCTCCCGCAGGGCCTCGTACACCGACTGCGCGAACCCGGGCGGGCCGCACATGAAGACGTCGTGCGTCTCGATGTCCGGGATCTTCCGCTGGAGGTTCTCCGCGGAGATGTCCGGCCGCTCGCCCTCCGGGCTGTTCACCGCGTACATCAGCCGGGCGCCCCGCTCCTCGGCGATCGCCGCCAGCTCGTCCCACAGCGCCAGGTCCTGGGTGGTGTTGGCCCGGTACAGCAGCGTGATGTCCCCGGCGGCCCCGGGCAGCGTCTCGAACAGCGCCCGCATCGGCGTGATACCGACCCCGCCCGCGACCAGCAGCACCTTGCCGCGGCTGCGGCGCTGCGCGGTGAGCGCGCCGTACGGGCCCTCCGCCCACACCTTCGTCCCGGGCGTCAGCTCGCGCAGCCGGGCGCTGTGGTCGCCGATCGCCTTCACCGTGATCCGCAGCATGTCGGGGCGCGGGGCGGCCGACAGGGAGTACGGGTGCGAGCTGAACCGCATGCCGGGGGCGAGGAACCGCCAGCGGAAGAACTGGCCCGCCTCCGCGCCCATCCGGTGCAGCCTCCGCCCGCCGATCAGCACCGACACGATGCCCGGCGTCTCCTCGATGACCGCCTCCACCCGCATGCGGTGCCGGAGGTTCAGCCGGATCGGGGTGAGGATCCGGTACCAGAGCACCAGTGCGGTGACCGCGCCGTACAGGCCGTACCAGAAGGTCTTGGCGGCGGGCTCCACCGCGAAGTCGTTGCCGGTGGTGATCTGGTGCCAGAACGTCAGGAACACCGCCGCGTACGTCAGCAGGTGCACGTGGTACCAGCCGTCGTACGGCAGCCGGCGGCGGACCGGGCCGACCGACGTCAGCCCGATGACCACGAACAGGCCCGTGCCGACGGCGGCTTTGCCCATGTCCGGCAGCTGGTTGATGGAGTCGACGGTCTGCTGGACGATGTCGCCGAGGGACTTGCCGGCCTGGAGCGCGTACCCCCACATGGTGAGGAAGACGTGCGCGACGATCAGGGACAGCGTGTACCGGCCGCTCATCGCGTGCCAGCGGGCCACCCGGTCCGAGCCGACCCGCCGCTCCAGCGCCGGGACGCGCGCCATCTGGAGCACGACCAGCGCCATCAGGTAGCCGGCCAGCAGGCCGGTGATCCGGCCCGCGTTGAGGATCCGGCCCGTGGTGTCGGCGACGGCGGGGGTGTTGTGCCACCAGAGCCACAGCACGGCCGCGGCGCCCGCCCAGACGGCGAGGAGCAGCGGGACGGCCGGGGAGCGGCGCGGACGGATGCGGCGCATCGTCTGTCGGCGGGCGGCACGTCCGCCTGCGAGCGTGGTGGTCACGGTTCCTCCGTGGGGACTTGACCCTTGGCCCACACATACGTGCCGTATGCGCCGGGTGTTCAGAGACCGGCCGAGTCCAGTGCGGACCGGAGCGACCGCCGGTATCCGTCACTGGTGTACGTCGCCCCGGACACGGAGTCGATCCGCGGCCCCTCCGCCCACACCCGGGTGCCGGGGCGCAGCAGGGACACGGCCGCGCTGACGGTGATGCGCAGCAGGCCGGGGCGCGGCGGCGCCGACAGGGAGTACGGCGTCGACGTCCAGGCCATGCCCTCGGTGAGGAACCGCCGGCGGAAGAACTGCCCCGGCCGCGCGGCCGACTCGTCCAGCCGCCGCCCCCGTACGACCACCGAGAACACCGCGGTGGACCGAGTCCCCGGTCAGGCGGTGGCGCAGGTTGAGCCGGACCGGGACGAGGACCCGGAACCACAGCACCGGGGCGGCCACGCCCAGGTACAGCGTGTACCAGGCGGCGGTCGCCACCGCGTCGCCGTCGAACTCCTCGCCCAGCGCCACCTGGTGCCCGAACGCCGGGGACACGGCCGCGTACGTGAGCAGGTCGTGGCGGCGGTGACCGAGGCGCGCGGGGGCGGCGTGTCCCTGGACGGCGGGCCGGGTTCCACGCGCTTCACCCTGCGCGTCCCCGCCGGGGAGGCCGCGCACGGTGCCGTCAGTACCGGGTGACCGCCGTGTCCCCGTCCACCGTGCCGATGGCCATGTGCGGCTTCTTCCCCGGGACGGCCCACTGCAGGATCCGCCGCATGTCGTCCTCCGGCACCGACACGCAACCGGCCGTCGCGTCCTTCCCGTTGACGTGCAGGAAGATCCCGGCGCCCCGCCCCCGCACGGGCCGGTCGTAGTTGAAGCCGATGACGAGGCCGTACGCGTACTGGCCCTGGTAGTCGACCAGGTGCTCGGACTCGGCGGCGCGGCAGTCGGCGGGCAGGGGGTCGACCCAGCGGTTGTAGGAGGCGGAGTCGTTGTCCTGGCACCACCAGGAACTCGCCGTCACCGGTCGGTACTCGACCGTCGTACCGGCCGGCGCCGCCTTGATCCCGAAGCCGAAGGGCAGGTCGTACAGCCCGGTCGGTGTCGTGTTCGTGCCCTGTTCGCGACTGTCGCCCGCCACCAGCCCGCCGGCCCCGAACCGGGCCGGTGCGGATCCCGCCTGGACCCACTGCCCGTCCCGCAGGTCCCACCAGCTGACCGTGCCGGCCGTGGCGCGGGTGTCGGGGGCCTGGGCGACGATCAACTGGCCGCCCCCGCCCGTGTCCGCCATCGTCGCGGGCAGCGGCACCGGGTCGGGGCCGGGCGCCGCGCCCAGCAGGGCGAGACAGGAGGCGGGGACGAGGGCGAGGACCACACGGGGGCGCATGGCTCAGACGGTAGAGGGCGGCAGCGGCAGCGGCAGGCCGGGCAGTCCGTCCAGGCTGGTCGCGATGTGCTCCTTCTTGGTGAAGTAGGCGTTCAGGGAGGCGTCGTCCTCGCGGGAGAAGCGCTTCGCGTGCAGATCGCGCTCCGCCTCGTACGCCATGTAGGGGATGGCGTACCCGCAGGTGTCCCGGACCAGTTCGGCGTGGACGACGATGACCGCGCGCAGCCCGTGCAGGCCCGGGTCGATGTCCGGGAAGCGGGCGAGCAGGTCCGGGAAGCGCGGGTCGTCGCGGAAGACCGGCTCGCCCCGGCCGTGCACGCGCACGATGGTGGGCGGGCCCTGGAAGGCGCACCACATCAGCGTGATCCGCCCGTTCTCCCTGAGGTGGGCGATGGTCTCGGCGTTGGACCCGGCGAAGTCCAGGTACGCCACGGTGCTGTCGTCCAGCACGGCGAAGGAGCCCTTGAGGCCCTTGGGGGAGAGGTTGACCGTGCCGTCGCCGGACAGCGGGGCGGTCGCGGTGAAGAAGAGGGGCTGTGCCTCGATGAACGTGCGCAGCCTGCCGTCTATGCGCTCATGAGTCTTTCCCATGTCTCACGATGATCGGGGCAACTTCTTCGGCTGTCTGAGTAATGGGCAAGTAGGAGGCGGGATGGGGACCCCCGTGGCCGCTCCCGGCCCGCGCGTGCCGGAGGAGGAGCGGCCACGGCGGTCCGTCACCTCACTTCGTGAGCGTGCAGGCGGCCAGCGAGTCCAGGCCCGTCGGCTTGGCCGAGGTGCGGCCGATGGCAAGGGCGATGCGGTCGATGGTCGAGGCCCGCTTGTCCTTCAGGGGGCCGAGGATCGCGTTGTCGACGAAGTTCGGGCCGCCCTGGCCGACCGTGTCCTTCAGTCGCTTGTTGGCCTCCTGGATCTGGGTCTGGAGCAGGGCGAGGTTGCGGTCGACCTCGGCCTTCGCGGAGGCGGGCACGGCGGGCAGCCTGGAGGCGACGTCCGGGCAGCTGATCGTGCCCGCCGCGGTGCTCCCGCCCGCCGCCGTGCCGGCGCCCGACTGCTGGTTCGCCGCGCCGCCCGGGGCCGCCGTGGCGGACGCCTGGCCGCCGCCCGCGTTCGCGCCCGCACCAGCGCCCGCGGTCCCGCCCCCGTCCAGCGTGCAGGGCGCCAGCGCGTCCAGCCCGGTCGGCTTCGCCGCCGTACGTCCGATCGCCGTGGCGATGCGGTTGACGGTCGACACGCGCTTGTCCTTCAGGGGGCCGAGGATCGCGTTGTCGACGAAGTTCGGGCCGCCCTGGCCGACCGTGTCCTTCAGTCGCTTGTTGGCCTCCTGGATCTGGGTCTGGAGCAGGGCGAGGTTGCGGTCGACCTCGGCCTTCGCGGAGGCGGGCACGGCGGGCAGCTTCGAGGCGACGTCCGGGCAGGTGATCGTGCCGGGGCTCGCCAGCGTGCGGGCGCCGGTCGCGTCGTCGCTCCTGGCCGGGGTGCCGGCGAGGGCGGAGCCGGCGATCACCGCGCCGGACAGCACCACGGCGGCGGCGCCGCCGATGATCGCCACACGACGCTGGTTGTACTTCGGAAGAGCCCTGGACATGCGGATGCCTCACTTGGGTCAGGACCGGGTCTGGTTCGACCCCGGTCAGGGGTGTGGGCAACGCGGCGCCTGCGTTCGGGGAGGAGTACGTGAAAGCGGTTTCCCGGGTTCAGTCGCGCCGCGGATTTCCCTCACGGGTGATGCTGATTGACGAATCATGCAGAACCCTGCATACTCATGCATGTCAGCGAATGCACTGTGAGGAGAAACCCGTGACCGAGCGCGTCGTACTCGCCTACTCAGGCGGTCTGGACACCTCCGTCGCCATCGGCTGGATCGCCGAGGAGACGGGCGCCGAGGTCATCGCCGTTGCGGTCGACGTCGGCCAGGGCGGCGAGGACCTGGACGTCATCCGCAAGCGCGCCCTCGCGTGCGGCGCCGTCGAGGCCGAGGTCGCGGACGCCAAGGACGAGTTCGCCGACGAGTACTGCCTCCCGGCGATCAAGGCCAACGCCCTCTACATGGACCGCTACCCGCTGGTCTCCGCCCTGTCCCGGCCGACGATCGTCAAGCACCTCGTCGCCGCCGCCAAGAAGCACGGCGCCACCACGGTCGCCCACGGCTGCACCGGCAAGGGCAACGACCAGGTCCGCTTCGAGGCCGGCATCGTCGCCCTCGCCCCCGACCTGAAGTGCATCGCCCCGGTCCGCGACTACGCGATGACCCGGGACAAGGCGATCGCTTTCTGCGAGGAGAAGCAGCTCCCGATCGCCACCACCAAGAAGTCCCCGTACTCCATCGACCAGAACGTCTTCGGGCGCGCGGTCGAGACGGGCTTCCTGGAGGACATCTGGAACGCCCCGATCGAGGACATCTACGAGTACACCTCCAACCCGGCCCTGGCCCGCGAGGCCGACGAGGTGGTCATCTCCTTCAAGGAGGGTGTCCCGGTCGCCATCGACGGCAGGCCCGTCACCGTCCTGCAGGCCATCCAGCAGCTCAACGAGCGCGCCGGCGCCCAGGGCATCGGCCGGATCGACATGGTCGAGGACCGCCTGGTCGGCATCAAGTCCCGCGAGGTCTACGAGGCTCCGGGCGCGATCGCCCTGATCACCGCCCACCAGGAGCTGGAGAACGTCACCGTCGAGCGCGAACTCGCCCGCTACAAGCGGCAGGTCGAGCAGCGCTGGGGCGAACTGGTCTACGACGGCCAGTGGTTCTCCCCGCTCAAGCGCGCCCTGGACGGCTTCATCAACGAGGCCAACCAGCACGTCACCGGCGACATCCGGATGACCCTGCACGGCGGCCGCGCCGTCGTCACCGGCCGGCGCTCGACGGAGTCCCTGTACGACTTCAACCTCGCCACCTACGACACGGGCGACACGTTCGACCAGTCGGCGGCCAAGGGCTTCATCGACATCTACAGCCTGTCGTCGAAGATCGCGGCCAAGCGGGACCTGGCGTAACACGCGCGGGTCACCTCACACGCAACGACCTGACAGCCGCCTCCTCACTCGACGAAAGTGGGGAGGCGGTCGCACATCCCCACCTCCGAGGAGCAACGCAGTGAGCAGCAACAGCGGTGACGTACGGCTCTGGGGCGGCCGTTTCGCCGACGGTCCGGCCGAGGCCCTGGCGAAGCTGTCCGCGTCCGTCCACTTCGACTGGCGGCTCGCGCCCTACGACATCGCCGGCTCGCGTGCCCACGCGCGCGTCCTGCACAAGGCGGGACTGCTCACCGAGGACGAGCTGACGCGCATGATCGCGGGCCTCGACCGGCTGGAAGCCGATGTCGCCGACGGCTCCTTCGTGGGCACGATCGCCGACGAGGACGTGCACACCGCCCTGGAGCGGGGCCTGCTGGAGCGCCTCGGCCCCGATCTCGGCGGCAAGCTCCGCGCCGGCCGGTCCCGCAACGACCAGGTGGCCACGCTGTTCCGGATGTACCTGCGCGACCACGCCCGGATCGTCGGCGGGCTGATCGCCGACCTCCAGGACGCCCTGATCGGCCTGGCCGAGGCCCACCCGGACGTGGCCATGCCCGGCCGCACCCACCTCCAGCACGCCCAGCCGGTGCTCTTCGCCCACCACGTGCTCGCCCACGTCCAGTCCCTGTCCCGGGACGCCGAGCGGCTGCGCCAGTGGGACGAGCGCACGGCCGTGTCGCCGTACGGCTCCGGCGCCCTCGCCGGCTCCTCCCTGGGCCTGGACCCGGAGGCGGTGGCCGCGGACCTCGGCTTCGAGCACGGCAGCGTCGGCAACTCCATCGACGGCACCGCCTCCCGGGACTTCGTCGCCGAGTTCGCCTTCATCACGGCGATGATCGGCGTGAACCTCTCCCGGATCGCCGAGGAGATCATCATCTGGAACACGAAGGAGTTCTCCTTCGTGACCCTGCACGACGCGTTCTCCACGGGCTCGTCGATCATGCCGCAGAAGAAGAACCCGGACATCGCCGAGCTGGCCCGGGGCAAGAGCGGGCGTCTCATCGGCAACCTCACCGGCCTGCTCGCCACCCTCAAGGCCCTGCCGCTCGCCTACAACCGCGACCTCCAGGAGGACAAGGAGCCGGTCTTCGACTCCTGCGACCAGCTGGAGGTGCTGCTCCCCGCCTTCACCGGCATGATCGCCACCCTGACCGTCAACCGCGAGCGCATGGAGGAGCTGGCCCCGGCCGGCTTCTCGCTCGCCACCGACATCGCCGAGTGGCTGGTCAAGCAGGGCGTGCCGTTCCGCGTCGCGCACGAGGTCGCGGGGGAGTGCGTCAAGGTCGCCGAGGCCGAGGGCAAGGAGCTGGACGACCTCACGGACGAACAGTTCGCGAAGATCTCCGCCCACCTCACGCCCGAGGTCCGCTCGGTCCTCAACGTCCCCGGCGCCCTCGCCTCCCGCAACGGGCGGGGCGGTACGGCCCCGAGCGCGGTCGCGGTCCAGCTGGCCGAGGTCAAGGCGGACGTGGCGGCCCAGCACGCGTGGGCGGACGCCAAGAAGGCCTAGCTCCCCGCCGCTCCCATCGAGGGCCCGGACCCGTGTCCGGGCCCTTCGTGCTGTCCGGCCGCCGGAGGACGGACTCGATAACAGACGGGTTTCAGCCACTGGCCGAAACCTTGACGTCCCCCTACTCGGAAGTAAGCATTCCGCTAGTCACCCGTTCGGCATTGCCGAACAACGGTCGATGTGAGCCGCCGGCACCGGCATGAAAGGGACGTCATGCGCGCAGCCCGTACCCGACGCACCGCCCGCCTCCTGGCCGCCGCCGCGACGGCCGCGCTGTGCGCGCTCGCCCCCGCGGCCCCCGCCTCCGCCGCCGACACCCCGCCGCCCGGCGCCAACGACTGGTCCTGCAAGCCGGACGCGGCCCACCCGCAGCCGGTCGTCCTGGTGAACGGCACCTTCAAGACCTCGTACGAGAACTGGCTGACCCTCTCGCCCGCGCTCGTGCACGCCGGCTACTGCGTCTTCTCCTTCGAGTACGGCGACCTGGAGACGGCCCCGATCCCGGACTCGGCGGCCCAGCTGCGCGACTTCGTGAACGCCGTGCTCGGCGCGACCGGCGCCCGGAAGGCCGACATCGTCGGCCACAGCCAGGGCGGCATGATGCCCCGCTACTACGTCAAGTTCCTCGGCGGTGCCACCAAGGTCGACGACCTCGTCGGGATCGTGCCCTCCAACCACGGCACCACCAACCCGCTCGCGCTCGCCGCCGGTGCCACCGTCTGCCCCTCCTGCGTCGACCAGACCGCCGGCTCGGACCTCCTCCAGCGGCTCGACTCCGACCCCGAGGCCCCGGCCGGCCCCGACTACACGGCCGTCGCCACCCGGTACGACGAGGTGGTGGTCCCCTACACCAGCGCCTTCCTCGACGGGCCGGACTCCTACGTCACCAACGTGCTGCTCCAGGACCGCTGCCCGCTCGACACCACCGAGCACGACCAGGCGCCCAAGTCGCCGCTGGTCGAGCAGTGGGTGCTGAACGCCCTGGGGCGCAAGGGCCCGGCCGACCCCGCCTTCGTGCCGCGCTGCGTCGGCACGGGCTGAACCCCGGACGCCTGGGTAGATTGGTGCAAGATCCTCCGATCGTCGTGCAGGGAGCCCGCCATGCCGTTCAGCCGACTGGCCACCGCGACCACCCCCACCGCCCACCTGGGACTCGGTCTCGCCGCCGTCGGCCGCCCGGGCTACATCACCCTCGACCGCGACACGGACCTCGGTGCGGACCGCAGCGTGGACGCGCTGCGCACCCGTACCCATGAGCTCCTCGACGCGGCCTACGCGCAGGGCGTCCGCTACTTCGACGTCGCCCGCTCCTACGGCCGTTCGGAGGAGTTCCTCGCCGACTGGCTGAACGCCCGCCCGGACATCGCGGACGCGGTGATCGGCAGCAAGTGGGGCTACACCTACACCGCCGGCTGGTCCACCGACGCCGAACAGCACGAGGTCAAGGACCACGGCCTCGCCACCTACGAACGGCAGCGCGCCGAGACCGACGCCCTGCTCGGCGACCGGCTCGACCTCTACCAGATCCACTCGGTGACCCCGGACAGCCCGGCCCTCACCGACAAGGACCTCCACGCCAGGCTGGCCCAGGCCGCCGCCGAGGGCCTCACCATCGGCTTCTCCACCAGCGGCCCCGCCCAGGCCGACGCGATCCGCGCCGCCGTCGCCGTCACGGTCGACGGCGAGCCCCTCTTCCGCACCGTCCAGTCGACGTACAACGTCCTGGAGCCCTCCGCCGGCCCCGCGCTCGCCGAGGCGCACGACGCCGGGCTCACCGTGATCGTCAAGGAGGGCATGGCGAACGGCCGGCTGGCCGCACCGCACGCCCCGGACGCGCTGCGGGCCGTGGCCGCCGAGACCGGGCTCGGCTGCGACGCGGTCGCCCTCGCCTGGATCCTGTGCCGGCCCTGGGCCGGGGTCGTCCTCTCCGGTGCCGCGACCGTCCCGCAGCTCCTCTCCAACCTCCACGCCCCCGCCGTCGACCTCGACGCGGACCAGCTGACCCGCCTCGCCACGCTCGCGGAGGACCCGCGCGCCTACTGGGAGGGGCGCGGACAGCTGCCCTGGCACTGACGCACACCCCGTGATCAGCGGTGATGAGTCACGCATGCCTTTGCTGAGACATCAATGTCTCATGTGGGCTATTCTTGTCTCATGGCCCTCGATCGTGACCACGTGCTGCGCAGCGCAGCCGCCCTGCTGACCCGCAAATCCACCGCGACCATGGACGAGGTCGCCAAGGCCGCCGGGATCAGCCGGGCCACGCTGCACCGGCACTTCGCCGGCCGGGACGCGCTCGTCCGGGCGCTGGAGCAGCTCGGCATCGCTGAGTGCGAGGCGGCGCTGGACCGGGCCCGGCCGGAGGAGGGGTCCGCCGCCGAGGCCGTACGCCGGCTGGTGCGCGAGATCCAGCCGGCCGCCGGACTGCTCGCGTTCCTCTACGGCGAGAACCAGCTGTGGGAGGGCGACCGGCAGCACGAGGGCTGGCAGCGCCTGGACACCCGGATCGGCGCCCTGTTCCAGCGCGGACAGCGCGACGGCACGTTCCGGATCGACCTCAGCCCGGTCTGGCTCACCGAGGCCCTCTACGGGCTGATCGCCTCGTGCGCCTGGGCCACCCTGGACGGCCGCGTGGCCGCCCGGGACTTCCCGACCATGATCGCCGAGCTGTTGCTCGGCGGCGCTCTGCGGAGAGAGGAACCATGACCAGCACCCTGCAGCCGGCACAGTCGACCGAGGCGGTGAAGCGCCCGGGCCGCTGGCTGGCGCTGTCCGTCCTCGTCCTGGCCGTGCTGCTGGTGGCCGTCGACGCCACCGTCCTCGGCCTGGCGACCCCCTACATCAGCGAAGACCTCCACCCCTCCGGCACCCAGCTGCTGTGGATCGGCGACGTCTACTCCTTCGTCATCGCCGGTCTGCTCGTCTCCATGGGCAGCCTCGGCGACCGCATCGGCCGCAAGCGGATCCTGCTCGGCGGCGCCACGGCGTTCGGCGCGCTGTCCGTACTCAACGCCTACGCGACGACACCCGGACTGATGATCCTGGCCCGGGCGCTGCTCGGCGTCGCCGGTGCGACCCTGATGCCGGCCACCCTGGCCCTGATCCGCAACATCTTCCACGACGCGCGCGAGCGCAGCCTCGCCGTCGGCATCTGGGGCGCCACCGCCTCCGCCGGTACCGCCGTCGGCCCGATCGCCGGCGGATTCCTCCTGGAGCACTTCTGGTGGGGCTCGGTCTTCCTGATCAACCTGCCGGTGATGGTCGTCCTGGTCTTGGTCGGCATCCGCACCCTGCCCGAGTCCCGCAACCCCCGCCCGGGCCCGTGGGACCTGGGCAGCGTCCTGCTGTCGCTGGTCGGCATGATCGCCCTGGTCTACGCGGTCAAGGAGGCCGCGACCCACGGCGTCACCGGGACGAGCCTGGGCACCGGCCTGCTGGGCGCGGCGGCCCTGTACGGCTTCGTCCGCCGCCAGCTCACCATGCCCGTCCCGCTGCTCGACATGCGGCTGTTCCGGCGCCGCGGCTTCAGCGGAGCGGTCCTCGCCGACCTGCTGACCGTCCTCGGCATGTCCGGCCTGGTGTTCTTCCTCTCCCAGTACCTGCAACTCGTCCAGGGACGGCGCCCGTTCGAGGCGGGCCTGGCCGAACTGCCCGCGGCGGTCGGCGCGGTCGCGGCCGGCCTGGTCGCGGGCCGCGCCGCCCGGCGGTTCTCGGTCCGCACGGTGGTCTCGGGCGGCCTGGCCGCGGTCGGCACCGCCCTGGCCGCCCTGACGACGCTCGGCCAGTCCACCGGCTACCCGGTGCTCGGTGCCGCCCTGCTGGTCGTGGGCGTCGGCGCGGGCTTCTCCTTCACGGTCACCGCCGACGTCATCCTCTCCAGCGTCCCCAAGGACCAGGCGGGCGCGGCCTCCGCGGTCTCCGAGACGGCGTACGAACTGGGTGCCGCCCTGGGCATCGCCCTCCTCGGCTCCGTCGTGACGGGCGTCTACCGCGACTTCACGGGCCCGGCCGGCACCCCGGCCGGCGCCCACGAGTCCCTGGGCGCGGCAGTGGAGGCCGCGGCGGACATGCCGGCGCACCAGGCGGAGACCCTCCTCACCGCGGCCCGCGACTCCTTCGTCCACGGCCTCCACCTGGCCTCGGCGGCAGGCTCGGCGGTCCTCCTGGCGGCCGCGGCAGTGGCCTGGTTCCTCCTGAGGAACCAGGAACTGGACAGCGCAGGCTGAGGCGGTCGAGCCGACCCGGCCCGCCCCGCGGCTCAGCGCTTGTAACCCAGCACGGTCATCATCCCGCTCTCCGAGTGGTACTGGTTGTGGCAGTGCAGCATCCACAGCCCGGGGTTGTCCGCATCGAAGTCGATCACCAGCTTCCGGTGCGGCAGCACGAGCGCGGTGTCCTTGCGCGCCCCCACCGAGTCCAGACCGGTCAGCGAGAATGTGTGCCCGTGCAGGTGCATCGGATGCCACATGCCCGTGGCGTTGATGAGGGTCAGCCGCACCCGCTCACCCGCGCGGACCGCGTGCCGCTGTGCCACGGAGTAGGGCTTGTGGTCGAACCCCCAGTCGAACTTCTCCATGGTCCCGGTGATCCTGATGCGCATCTCGCGGTCGGGGTGACGGTCCGCCAGGGCCACGGAGTCGTCCGGCAGGAGGCGGCGCGCCGGGACGGTGTTGCCGTCCAGCTCGTGCGGGTGGACGTCGGCCGGCGGCAGCCTCTTGCCCCCCTTGGCGGTGCTCAGCACGGCGAGGGCCCGGCCCGGCTTGCCCTCGGGCAGGGCGACCAGGGGGAAGACCCCGTCCTTGGCGGTGACGAGGACGTCGTAGCGTTCCGCCATGCCGACGAGCAGGGCGTCGGTCCGCTTGTGCTTCACCGGGTAGCCGTCGGTGTGGGTGACGGTCATCGTGTGGTCGCCCAGCGCCACCCGGAAGGCGGTCTCGGAACCGGCGTTGATGATGCGCAGGCGCACCCGGTCGCCGGGACGGCAGCGGAACACCGACGGGTTGCCGGGCAGCCGCCCGTTGACCAGGTAGTGCGGGTAGGCGACGCTGCCGCCGTCCCCGTTGAGCATGCGGCTGTGGGAGGAGTGCAGCACCCGGTCGGGGCCCGTGGACTTCCGGTGCGGTGAGGGGTGCCCGCTCGCCTTGTGGCCGTGGCCCGCGCCGTCGTGGCCGGGGCCCATGGCCGTCTTCCCCATGTCCATGGCTCCGCCGGGCTTGAGCTGCTCCAGGACGTTCTCGGGGGTGGAGCCCTCCACGCCGTCCAGCCAGTCGTCGATGACGAGCACCCACTCCTTGTCGTAGGCGAGTGGTTCCCTGGGGTCGTCCACGATGAACGGTGCGTACAGGGCCCGGTCGGGCTGCATCCCCACGTGGGAGTGCAGCAGGTACGTGCCCGGGTGCTTCGCGACGAAGTGGTAGCGGAAGTCGTCCCCCGAGGCGATCGCCCGCTGGGTCAGGTCCGGCACGCCGTCCATGTCGCAGCGCAGCCGCACCCCGTGGGAGTGCAGCGTGGTCGTGGCGGGCAGCCGGTTGGTGAGTGTGAGGTCGAGTACGTCACCGGCCGTGACCCGCACCAGCGGGCCCGGCACCTCCTCGTTGTACGCCCAGGTGCGGACCGCCCGGCCGCCCAGGTCCAGCTTGGCTTCGGCGGCGGTGAACCGGAAGGTGCGGACGTGCCCGGACCCCCGTTTCCGCTCGGCCGCCAGGACCTCCGGATCCGACGGGTTGACGTACCCCCGGGGCCCGGCCGGGACGAACTTTCCCCCGCCGTCCGCGTGTTGGGGGCCGGAACTGGGCCCGGACCCGGAACTGGTGCAGGCTGCCAGGATCCCCGCGCCGGCGGCGGCGATCGGGGTACGGAGCAGAGTACGCCGAGAAGGTTTGTACATGTCTGAATCAGACATGTTGTGTGGTGATACGGCCGCATTCATACGGCCGAATGCCCGATGTGTCGGCGGCAGATTCCACCGGCAGGCGGACGGGCGGCCGTACGGCGCCCGTCCGTCGGACGGCCCTAGGCGGCCTTCGCCTTGGTGGCGTACATGTCGACGTACTCCTGACCGGACAGGCGCATGACCTCGGCCATGACGGAGTCCGTGACCGCGCGCAGCACATAGCGGTCCCGGTCCATGCCCTCGTACCGCGAGAACTCCATGGCCTCGCCGAACCGGACGGTGACCCGGCCGGGCCGCGGGATGCCCCGGCCGCCCGGCTGCAGCTTGTCCGTGCCGATCATGGCGAACGGCACCACCGGCGCGCCGGTCATCAGGGTCAGGCGGGCGATACCGGTACGGCCCCGGTACAGACGCCCGTCGGGCGACCGGGTGCCCTCGGGGTAGATCCCGAAGATCTTGCCCTCCTCCAGGATCCTCCGGCCCGTCATCAGCGCGGCCACGCCGCCGCTCGCCCCGTCCCGGTCCACCGGGATCATGCCGACGCCGGTGAAGAACCACGCCATCAGCCGGCCCTTGAGCCCCTTGCCGGTGACGTACTCGTCCTTGCCGATGAAGCACACCTGCCGCTTGGTGACCACCGGCAGCACGATGGAGTCGATGAACGTCAGGTGATTACCGGCCAGAATCACCGGTCCGTCCCCCGGGATGTGCTCCACGCCTTCCACCTGTGGGCGGAACATCAGGCGCATGATCGGTCCGAGCACTGCCTTGATGAGCGCGAAGCGGGACAACGGGTCCTCCGATGTCGAGGGCGGGCGGTATGAGTCTGTGCAGGTGAGGACATTACTCGCGGCGCCGGTCCGCGCGCACATCGGGGACGCCCGGTTCACCGAGGCCTTACGAAGTGTTGACGCGGGTTTACCTGCGGTGGCGTCCGCAGGACGGCCCGATACCGCCTTGCGGCGGTGTGACGGACATCGCGCGGACCGCCCGCCCGGGCCCGACGAACCGTCATCTTCCGCCGTTCGCAGGACACCCGACCGCACCCTGGTGTTCGAACCGGGGCCTCCCGTCGGCCATGTGTACGACCCTACGATCGGGCCGCACCGACGAACGAACGCGGCAGGAGGGCGCTCATGGACAGCGACGAGGCGAACGGGCAGGCGCAGACGGCGGGACGGCGGGCGCTGCTCGGCGCCGCGGTGCTCGGCGCGGGCGGAGCGGTCCTCGGACTGCCCGGGGCGGCCCGGGCCGCCGGGACCCGGACGGCCGGACACGGCGGGCGCGGACTGAAGAGCCTGCCGGTGCCGACGATCATCGGCCACCGGGGCGCCAGCGGCTACCGCCCCGAGCACACCTTCGGCTCGTACGACCTGGCCCTGGACCTCGGCGCCGACGTGGTCGAGGCGGGCGACCTGGTGCCCACCAGGGACGGCCACCTGGTCTGCCGGCACGAGCCGGAGATCGGCGGCACGACGGACGTCGCCTCCCACCCGGAGTTCGCCGACCGGAGGACCACCAAGGTCGTGGACGGCGTCTCCACCACCGGCTGGTTCACCGAGGACTTCACGCTCGCCGAGCTGAAGACGCTGCGGGCCGTCGAGCGCATCCCGGCCAACCGGCCGCACAACACCCTCTACAACGGCCGCTGGGGGATACCCACCTTCGAAGAGGTCCTCACCTGGCAGGACGAGCAGACCCGCAAGCGCGGTCGGCAGGTCTGGATCTACCCGGAGACCAAGCACCCCACCTACTTCCGCAAGCTGGGCCTCGGCCTGGAGGAGCGGGTGGCCAAGCTGCTGCGCAAGCACGGCAAGGACGGCCGCAACTCCCCGGTCATCCTGCAGTCCTTCGAGCCCACCAGCATCCAGCGGCTGAACCGGCTGGTCGACAACCCGCTCGTCGTCCTGCTCTCCTCGGCCGACAGCCGTCCGTACGACTTCGTCGAGGCGAAGGACCCGCGGACGGTCGCCGACCTCATCACGCCCAAGGGTCTGCGCGAGATCGCCGGCTACGCCCAGGGCATCGGCCCGACCCTGGACCTGGTCATCCCCAGGAAGGCGGACGGCACCCTCGCCGAGCCGACCACGCTGGTCGCCGACGCCCACCGGGTGGGCCTCGTCCTGCACCCGTACACGATGCGCAACGAGAATCCCTTCCTGCCGGCCGAGTACCGCAAGGGCGGTGCGGCCGACGCCTACGGCGACGTCTTCGGCGCCTTCAAGCGGTACTTCGCCACCGGGATCGACGGCGTCTTCACCGACAACGCCGACACCGGGCTGCTCGCCCGCGCCGACTTCCTGAAGGGCTGACGGCGTCAACCACCGCACCGCCCCTCACCCGTTCAGGGTGACTGTGCGCCGCCCCGGCAACCCCCCGCCGGGGCGGCTCGTCGTTCCGCATATGACGCCCGACCTGGTAGCCGCCCTGCACCCCCTGCTCACGGCCGAGGCCTCCGCCGAGGCGTATGCGGCCGGAGGTGAGCCGGGTGACCTGGAGCAGGCCGTCTGGCTGCGGCTCCTGGAACGGCTGGAGACGGAGGGGCCGCCGCTGGATCCCGAGGGCTGGCTGCGCAGGGCCGTCCGTGCCGAGGCCCGCCGCAGCCGCCGCACCACCCGCCGGGAACGGCCGTACGCGGGCGAGCCGGCCGACGACCTCCGCCCCGGACCCGAGCAGCGCGTCCTGACCGCCGCCCGGTACCGCGCGCTGCGGGACGCGGTGCGCCGGCTGCCCGGCCGCTGTCCCCGTCTCCTGGAGGCGCTGCTCTCGCCGAAGGACCTGACATACCGGGAGATCGCGGGGGAGTTGGGTATCTCACAGGGCAGTCTCGGACCGGAACGCTCCAGATGTCTCGGATGTCTGCGCCGATTGCTCACCCCGGAGGTTGCGGCCCGCGAAGCGCGGGGATAGGAGTAGGCGACGACAGGTGATCAGGTGAGCGGGAGGCGTGCGCACATGGGCATGAGCGTGACCATCTCGGTGGCGACCGAGCAGGACGCGGAGCAGATCTTCCGGCTCCAGTACCTGTGCTTCCAGAGCGAGGCGGCGCTGTACGGCAACTACCGCATCGACCCGCTCGTGCAGACCCTGGACTCCGTCCGCCAGGAGGTCGCCTCCGACTGCGTCTTCGTCGCCCGGCTGGGCGAGGAGGTGGTCGGCTCGGTTCGCGGCAAGGTCACCGAGGACGGCGCGGCGGCCATCGGCACACTCTGCGTCCACCCCCGCCTCCAGGGCCACGGCATCGGCGCGCGCCTGCTGCGCGCGGCGGAAACGGCGCTGGAGGCGGAGCGCGGCGCCAAGCGGTTCCGCCTCTTCACCGGCCACCGCAGCGAGGGCAGCCTCCGCCTGTACCGCCGCGTCGGCTACCAGACGGTGGGCCGGGCCAAGGGCGACGACGGGGTGGAGCTGATCATCCTGGAGAAGCAGGCCGGGGCCTTCGTCCAGACGGCCTGACCGCGGCCGCCGGCCCCTCAGGAAGCCCGCTGCTGCCGCGCCTTGCGCAGCCAGTACACCGCGGAGACCGGCAGCAGGACCGGAATGAAGACGTACCCGGCCCCGTAGTACGACCACACGGTCGCGTCCGGGAACGCCGACCGGTCGACCAGGGTCCAGGTACCGACGAGAAGGACACCCGCGAGCTCGGCGGCGCAGCACACCAACGCCGCCCGCCGGGCCGTCTCCCCGCCCCGGATCAGCGTGTAGGTGATGAACGCGTACACCAGTCCCGCCACCGCCGACAGGGAGTAGGCGAGCGGCGCCCGGTCGAACTCCGTGCCGATCTGGAACGCGGACCGCGACACCGCGCCGACCACCATCACGCCGTAGAACCAGACGAGCAGCATGCCCGGTCCGCTGATCAGCCGGGCCGGCTTCTCCTCCACCGCGGTCACCTCAGCCTCCCCAGATGTCGTAGAGCCGCACTTCCAGGACGGCGAGCACCACCCCGCCGGCGGCGACCGTCACCGAGCCCCAGCGGGTCCGCTCGGCCAGCGACATCAGGCCCGCCGCCGGTACGCACGCGAACGCGCCCAGCAGATACGCCACGAAGATCGTCGTGCCCTGCTCCGGCTTCTCGCCCCGCGCCAGCTGCACGATCCCGATCACCAGCTGGACGACGGCCAGCAGCGACACCACGGCCATGCCGATGAAGTGCCAGTCCTTCGTCGGCTGGTCGCGGTACGCGGCCCAGCCGCACCACGCGGCGAGCAACAGCGCGGCGACCCCGGTCACCAGCGTCAGGACGTTGAGCATGCCGTGACCTTATTACGGCGCAAACGGGCCGGAGCCGCCGCCCCCGCCGTACGCCGTAGGGTCTAGACCATGACGATCCACGCACACGCCCTCCTGTTCGACAACGACGGCACCCTGGTCTCCTCCCTCGACTCCGTCGAGCGCTGCTGGTCCCGCTGGGCCCGGGAGTACGGGATCACCGCCGAGGAGTTCGCCCGCGTGGAGCTGCACGGGCGGACGGCCGTCGAGATCGTCGGCGACCTGCTGCCCGCCCGGCTGGTGCCGGAGGCGGTGGCCCGGGTCGAGCAGCTGGAGGTCGAGGACGTACCGAACGGCGGTGTCCGCCTGCTGCCCGGGACCCGCGCGTTCCTGGACAGCCTGCCGGCCGACCGGTGGGCCGTGGTCACCTCCGCCACCCGGCGCCTGGCCGAGGCCCGGCTGGGTGCCGTCGGGATATCCCCGAAGGCCCTGGTCTCGGCGGACGACGTCACCCGCGGCAAGCCCGACCCCGAGCCCTATCTGCTCGCCGCCCGGCAGCTCGGCGTGGACCCCGCCCACTGCGTGGTCTTCGAGGACGCCCCCGCCGGACTGCGGGCGGGCCGCGCGGCCGGCATGACCACCGTGGCGTTGGCCACAACCCACCGGGCGGAGGAGCTGGACGCCCACCTGGTGGTGCGGGACCTGTCGGCCTTGTCGGCACTGGCCACCGACGGGGGAGTGGAGATCGCCGTCCGCGGCTGAGCGGCTGGTCGGCCCTGTCCGCCGCTGTCCACGATGCGGACAGCGGCGGCTTGTCAGAACCGTCCGTCTGGTTTACTGATCGCATGACCACGACGAGCAGCCGCACCCTTGCGACCGAGGCGACCATGACGCCCGGTGCTCGTTGTATGTGTCGCCTGATGTGTCGAATGTGCGCCTTCTAGAGGGCCCCCGCATCAGCTGAGCCTCGCGCCCCGAAGCGAGAGCCGTGGCATTTCGTGCGCCGCCAGACCGCACGAGACGACGATCCACCCTCCATGCCGGAACCGCATGCACCCGTGCCCGGGCACACCCACGCCCGTGCACTCGACAGTGACGGAAACCCACGTGATCACCACCTCGGGCCTGACCAAGGTCTACCGCTCCCGCGGCCGTGAGGTCACCGCCCTCGACGGCGTCGATCTCCACGTCCGCGAAGGCGAGGTCTACGGCGTCATCGGCCAGTCCGGCGCCGGCAAGTCCTCCCTCATCCGCTGCGTCAACCTGCTGGAGCGCCCCACCTCCGGCACCGTGACCGTCGCCGGGCAGGACCTCACCGCCCTGGCCGGCCGCGGCCCGCGCGCCGGCCGGGAACTGCGCCGGGCGCGCAGCCGGATCGGCATGGTCTTCCAGCACTTCAACCTGCTGTCCTCGCGGACCGTGCAGGACAACGTCGAGCTGCCGCTGGAGATCCTCGGGCAGGCGGGCCGGGCCCGCTCCCGCAAGGCGCTGGAGCTGCTCGACCTGGTCGGCCTCGCCGACAAGGCCAAGGCCTACCCCGCCCAGCTCTCCGGCGGCCAGAAGCAGCGCGTCGGCATCGCCCGCGCCCTCGCCGGCGACCCCAAGGTGCTGCTCTCCGACGAGGCGACCAGCGCCCTCGACCCCGAGACCACCCGCTCCATCCTGCAGCTGCTGCGCGACCTGAACCGGCAGCTGGGCCTGACCGTCCTGCTCATCACCCACGAGATGGACGTCGTGAAGTCGATCTGCGACTCGGCCGCCCTGATGGAGAAGGGCCGGATCGTGGAGTCCGGCACGGTCAGCGAGCTGCTCGCCACCCCCGGCTCCGAGCTGGCTGCCGCGCTGTTCCCGGTGAGCGGGGAGCGCACGGGCGCCGACCGGACCGTCCTCGACATCACCTTCCAGGGCGAGACCGCCACCCAGCCGGTCATCTCCCAGCTCTCGCGCACCTACAACATCGACATCTCGATCCTCGGCGCGGCCATCGACACCGTCGGCGGCCTCCAGATCGGCCGCATGCGCATCGAACTGCCCGGCCGGTACGAGGACAACGTGGTGCCGGTCGGCTTCCTGCGCGAGCAGGGCCTGCAGATCGACGTCGTGGGCCAGGAGGACCTGCTGGTGAAGGAAGGTGCCAAGTGACCTGGTCGGAGATGCAGCCGCTGCTGTCCCAGGCGTGTTGGGACACGCTCTACATGGTCGGCTGGTCCACACTGATCGCCGTCGTCGGCGGCCTTCCGCTCGGCATCCTCCTGGTCCTCACGGACCGGGGCGGCCTGCTGCAGAACGTCGTCGCCAACAAGGTCATCGGACAGGTGGTGAACGTCGCCCGCTCCATGCCGTTCATCATCCTGATGGTCGCGCTGATGGGTGTCACCCGCTCCATCACCGGGACGACCATCGGCCGCGAGGCCGCCATTGTGCCGCTCGCCGTGGGCGCGATCCCCTTCTTCGCGCGCCTGGTCGAGACGGCCGTCCGTGAAGTGGACGGCGGGCTCGTCGAGGCCGTCCAGTCGATGGGCGGCAACACCTGGACCATCGTCCGCAAGGTGCTCGTACCGGAGTCGCTGCCCTCCCTGATCGCCAGCACCACGACCACGATCGTCGCCCTCATCGGCTACTCGGCCATGGCCGGCACGGTCGGCGCCGGCGGCCTCGGGGACATCGCCATCCGCTACGGCTACCAGCGCTTCGAGACCCAGATGATGTGGATCACCGTCGGCATCCTCGCCGTCGTCATCTCCGTCATCCAGTTCGCCGGCGACTTCGCGGCCCGCCTCCTGCACAGCAGGGGCGGCCGGTCCGGCCCCGCGCCCAAGCTTCGCCTGCTCAAGGCCAAGGAGCCCGCGGCGGCCGACGTCGGCAAGGTCGCGTAAAGACACCCAGACTCCCCGTCACCCGTACACGGGGTCGCACCACCCATAAGGAAAGGCACTTTTCGTGCGTAACACCGCCAAGCTCACCACCGCCGTCCTCGCCACCGGAGCCCTCACCCTCGGGCTGACCGCCTGCGGCTCCGGCAAGGACTCCGGCTCCTCCGACGGCAACGGCCCGCTGGTCGTGGCCGCCAGCCCGACCCCGCACGCCGAGATCCTCGACTTCGTCAAGGACAAGCTGGCCAAGAAGGCGGGCCTCGACCTGGAGGTCAAGGAGTTCACCGACTACATCACGCCGAACACGGCGACCGAGGACGGCTCGGTGGACGCCAACTACTTCCAGAACCAGCCGTACCTGGACGACTTCAACAAGAAGCGCGGCACCCACATCGTGCCCGTCGTCACGGTGCACCTGGAGCCGCTCGGCCTCTACTCCCACAAGATCAAGAAGGCCGACGCCCTCAAGAGCGGTGCGACCATCGCCGTCCCGAACGACGCCGTGAACGAGGCCCGCGCCCTGAAGCTGCTCGCCGCCAACGGGCTCATCACCCTCAAGGACGGCGCCGGCAACGAGGCCACCCCGCAGGACATCACCAAGAACCCCAAGAACCTCAAGTTCAAGGAGGTCGAGGCGGCCCAGACCGCACGCTCCCTGGACGACGTGGACGCGGCCGTGATCAACGGCAACTACGCCATCTCGGCCGGCATCAAGCCCGCCAAGGAGGCGCTGGTCCTGGAGTCCCCGAAGAACAGCCCCTACGGCAACTTCCTCGCCGTGAAGAAGGGCAACGAGTCGGACCCGCGGGTCAAGAAGCTCGCGAAGCTCCTCACCTCGCCCGAGGTCAAGAAGTTCATCGAGGACAAGTACCAGGGCTCCGTCATCCCCTCCTTCTGAGCCGCCAGGGGGGACTGAAGCCATGCGCACGTCCGTCGTCGCCGTGGCGGTCCTGGCCCTCGGCCTCACCGCCTGCGGCTCCGGCACGGACTCCGGCAGGGGCGGTGGCAAGGACGACACCCTCGTCGTCGGCGCCACCGCCGTCCCGGCCGGCGAGGTGCTCACCTATGTCAGGGACCACCTCGCCGCCAAGGCCGGCCTGAAGCTGGAGATCAAGGAGTTCACGGACTACGTCCTGCCGAACACCGCCCTCCAGGAGGGCGAGCTGGACGCGAACCTCTACCAGAACCAGCCCTACCTGGACGACTTCAACGCGTCCAAGGGCACCGACCTGGTCTCGGTCGTCAAGCCCTACCTGCCGCCCATGGGCGTCTACTCCCACAAGGTCCACCACGTCACCGAGCTCGCCGACGGAGCCACCGTCGCCGTGCCCAACGACGCGACCAACGAGGGCCGCGCCCTGAAGCTGCTGGCCGCCGGCGGCGTCATCGGGCTCAAGGCCGGCGCCGGCACCGACGCGTCCCCCGCGGACGTCACGGCCAACCCCCGGCACCTGAGGTTCCGGGAACTGGAGGCCGCCCAGCTGCCCCGCTCGCTGGACGACGTGGACGCCGCGGTCGTCAACAACAACTACGCCCAGGACGCGGGCATGAGCCCCGCCGACGACGCGATCCTCCTGGAGTCGGCGAAGGACAACCCCTACGCCAACCTCCTCGCCGTCAGACGCGGCGACGAGGACGACCCTCGGGTGCGGAAGCTCGCCGCGCTGCTCGTCTCGCCCGAGGTACGGACGTTCATCCAGGACAAGTACCACGGGTCCGTCCTGCCGGTGACCGGCGGCTGACGGCACCGGCACGGCGTTTCGCCACGCACGGGGTCCGCTCCCTCACCGGGAGTGGACCCCGTTGTGCGGTTCGGTGGTTTCATGCTGCATGCTGGGCAGTTCAGCAGGCCTGACGGCCCGTACGGTCTTCCGAGGAATCACCGAAGGTTACGGAGCGGCGCATGACGAGCACCTTCCCCAACATCTCCATCAGCACGGAGCGGTTGGTGCTGCGTCCCCTCGACGAGGACGACGTGCCCGCCCTGGCCGACATGATGAACGACGAGCAGGTCGTCGCCTGGACCCCCGTCGTCCACCCCTACACCGAGGCCGACGCCCGCGAGTGGATCACCCGGCTGGCCCCGGAGGAGCGCACCGCGGGCCGCGGCATCGTCCTCGCCGTCACCGAGTTCCTCACCCAGCGGCTCGTCGGCATCGTCCACCTGCGGAAAACCGACTGGCGCGTCCGGTCCAGCGAGCTCGCCTACGTCGTCGCCCCCTGGGCCCGCGGCGAGGGCTACGCCTCCGAGGCGGCCCTCGCCACCGCCCAGTGGCTCTTCCACGACCGGAAGTTCGAGCGGCTCGAACTGCGCACCGCTGCCGACAACACCGCCTCCCAGCAGGTCGCCCAGAAGATCGGCTGCATCAGCGAGGGCGTCCTGCGCAACGCCTGGATAGCGCGCACCAGAACCGAGGACGGCACCTGGACCGAGGTGCGCACCGACGTCATCGTCTGGAGCCTGCTGCCGGAGGACCTCGCCGGGGTCAGCGAGCAGCTCGCCGACACGGGTGGCTTCACCTCGTACTCGGACTGGAACTGAGCCCTCCGGGCTCCACCAGGTACCCTCACGGAGCCCGCCCCGGGCTCCCTGTTCCCGAAGACCCGAGCAGAACCCCAGGAGACTGACGACGATGGCCGACCGGGTCACGGTGATCGGCTGGGACGGCTCGCCGCTGACCGCCGCGGCACGCGCCGCCCTCGGCGCCGCCACCCTCGTGGCCGGTGCCGCCCACCACCTGGCGCTGCCCGAGGTGCCGCCCGCCGCCGAACGCGTCCGCCTCGGCAGCCTCGCCCTGGCCGCCCGCCGCATCGCCGCCCACCGCGGCACCGCGGTCGTGCTCGCCGACGGCGACCCCGGCTTCTTCGGCGTGGTACGCACCCTGCGCGCGCCGGAGTTCGGCCTCGAGGTGGAGGTCGTCCCCGGCGTCTCCTCGGTCGCCGCCGCCTTCGCCCGCGCCGGCATGCCCTGGGACGACGCCCAGGTCGTCGTCGCCCACCCGCGCACCCTGCGCCGGGCCGTGAACGTCTGCCGCGCCCACACCAAGGTCGCCGTCCTCACCTCGCCGGGCGCGGGCCCCGCCGAACTCGGCCTGCTGCTGGAGGGCGTGCACCGCACCTTCGTCGTCTGCGAGGAACTGGGCACCGAGCGCGAACAGGTCAGCATCGTCACCTCCGACAAGGCCGCCGACCACACCTGGCGCGACCCCAACCTCGTCATCGTCATCGGCGGGCCCGTCGGCGCGGGCGAGAGCGGCGGCTGGATCGCCGGCCGCGACCCGGGCACCGGGCCGCGCGGCTGGGTGCAGCCCGACGAGAGCTACGGCGCCGGACCGGGCGGCGGTCTCGGCGAGGGCGAGACGGAACTGCTGCGCGCCGCCCAACTCGCCCGCCTCGGCCCCCGGATCGGCGACCTCGTTTGGGACATCGGCTGCGGCAGCGGCGCGTTCGCCGCCGAGGCCGCGCGGGCCGGCGCGGCCGTCATCGCCGTCGACCACGACCCGGCCGCCTGCGCCCGCACCGACAGCGCCGCACGCCGGTTCGGGGTCCAGCTCCAGATCGTCCACGGCAGCGCCCCGCACGTCCTCGAAAGCCTGCCCGAGCCGGACGTCGTACGGGTCGGCGGCGGGGGACCGGCCGTCGTCTCCGCGGTGGCCGACCGGCGCCCGCAGCGCATCGTCACGCACGCCGCGACCCGCGACGCCGCCGAACGCGTCGGCCGTGACCTGACCGAGCACGGGTACCGGGTCGAGTGCGCCCTGCTCCAGTCCGTCGAACTCGACACCCGGGCCTGGACGGAGACCGAGCGGAACGTAGCGTTCCTGCTCAGCGGGGTACTACCGGATCGCGCCCCGTGATCCTGTTGTCGTACCGCGCGCGGTAGGCTGGCCGATCGTTGTACCGCACCGGTGTCCCGAACTTCGTTCGCCAATGTCCGGAACGCACGCCCGTTTTGGGGTGGGTGTGGTACTGCGGAACCGGAGGACGCGCAACGTGGCGCAGTCCACAGCGGGCTGTCGCGGATCATGCTGTCGCGACGGCGGAACGACCGGGACAATGCCACTGAATGGCTTTGTCGCCTTTTCCGGCGGGTCGTTCGTGCCGCTGGGCACGGACGCTCGTTCTTCACTGCGGGGCGGTCGGTGCGCCGTTCCGGGTGAGCTGGTCGTAGGAGCACAAACCGATGGGCGAGGGGTACGCATGACCGACACCGGCCAGGTCCCGGGCGAGGGACAGCCGGAGAGCGCAGGCATGGTGGAGCAGCCGGGCGTTCCCGCGCACGGTGCGTACACCTACCTCTCCGAGGCACCCGCCGAGGACGAAGACCTGCTGCTGCCGGGTGCCCAGGGCGCGTGGGGCAACGAGGTGCCGCCACCCGCTCCGGAGCCGGTGGTGGAAGCCGTCCACGAGCCGGGTCCGCACGAGACGGCCGGCCGCGACAGCGGCTCGGTCGACCTGAGCGGTGTCCGGCTGCCCGACTCGGGCCCCGTCTCCGTCACCCCGTCACCCATCCTCTCGGCACCGCACGACCCGGCGGCGGCCCCGCAGCCGCCGCGCCGGCCGCTGCACCTCGGGCCGCCGATCCCCGACGCCTCCGCGAGCCCGGTCCGCTCCCTCGCCGACCGCGGCCCCGCGGGAGCGCCGGTACGGCAGCCCGCCGGCCCCGAGTACCTCGACGCCCAGCCGCTGGGCGAGATGGCTCCGCAGAGCGCGGCGCCGTGGGGCTCGGCCCCGGCCCAGGTCGGCGCAGAGGCACCGGCTGCCGAAACGGTTAGTCCGCCCGCGCCCGCCGAGCAGGCCGACGCAGCCCAGGCCGCGATGGCCCGCCTCGCGAGCCAGGCGGCGGCCCAGGCCCCGGCCGGCGACACCGGCCAGGTACCCGTCGTGCACGGCCACGACGGGGTCCAGCCGGTGCACGCCCATGACGGCGTGTACACCGCGCCGGGCACCGGGGGCGCGCCCGCCGCCGATGTGCCGGTCGCGGCCGAGGCGACGTCGGCGGGGCCGGCCGTACCGGCTGCCGACGGCGCCACCCCCGCCCCCGAGGGGGCGCAGGCCGCCGAGGTGCCGGGCGACGCGCCGGGTGCCGAGGCCGGCGCCGGCCAGGCCCAGCCGATGCCCGAGGCCCCCGCGGCAGAACAGTTCGTCCCGGTCGAGCCGGCGCCGGAGCAGGCTGTACCGGCCGGCGCGCCCCTCCCGGAGACCGCCGAGGCCGCTTCGGAGGCGGGTCCGGCGCCGGCCGCCGCGCCCGCCGGCCCGGAGCCGGCCGGGATCGCCCAGCCGACCGAAGTGACGCAGCCCGGCGCCGCACCGGCTGCCGCCGACGCCGTGCAGCCCGGCGCGGCACCGGCTGCCGACGCCGTGCAGCCCGTCGAAGCGCCGGGGGCTGCCGTCCCCGTGCAGGCCCCGGATGCCGTGCAGCCGGCCGCCGTCGCCCAGCCCGTCGAGGCAGCGGAGGCCGCCGGCGTGCAGGCCACCGCCGTTGCGCAGCCCTTCGAGGCCCCGGAGGCTGCCGTCCCCGTGCAGGCCCCGGATGCCGTCCAGCCGACCGGCGTTGCCGAGCCAGCCGAGGCGCCGCAGACCCCCGGTGCCGAGCCGGCTGCCGTAGCCCCGCAGGCCGCCGACGCCGTGCAGGCCGCCGCCGCGCAGGCCCCGGAGGCCGCGGAGCCCACCGGCGTCGCCCAGCCCGTCGAAGCAGCGGGGGCCACCGCCGTCGCCCAGCCCGTCGAGGCACCGGAGGCCGCCGTCCCCGTGCAGGCCCCGAATGCCGTGCAGCCGACGGGCGTTGCCGAGCCCGCCGAAGCGCCGCAGGCCCCCGGTGCCGAGGCGGCCGCTGCCGTCATGCCGCCCCAGGCTCCCGCCGAGGTCCAGGCGCCCGTCGCCGCCCAGGGTGTCCCCGAGGCCGCCGACGCGGCTGCCGCCCAGGGTGTCCCCGAGGCCGCTGACGCGGCTGCCGCCCAGGGTGTCCCCGAGGCCGCCGACGCGGCTGCCGCCCAGGGTGTCCCCGAGGCCGCCGACGCGGCTGCCGCCCAAGGCGCCCCCGAGGCCGCCGGCGTTGCTGCCGCCCAGAGTGTGCCCGAGGCCGCCGAGGCGGCTGCCACCCAGGGGGTGCCCCTGCCCGCCGAGGCAGCGGTTGCCGCCCCCGACGCGGCCCAGCAGACCGACGCGGCTCCCGCCCCGGCGGCGGCCGACGTCGACCAGACGGCCGTCCCGGCCGCCGAGCCCGTCGCGCCCCAGGCCACGACCGAGGCCCCCGAGGCGATCACCCCGGTTCAGCCGGCCCCCGAGGCGACCGCCCCGGTACAGCCCGGCCCCGAGGCGACCGCCCCGGTTCAGCCGGCCCCCGACGCCGTGCCGGTCCCCGACGCCGTGCCGGCCGCCGCCCCCGCCACAGCGGAGCAGCCCGCCGTACCCGGTGCCGCAGAGGTGACCGAGCCGGCCGTGCTCCAGGCCGCCCAGGGCCCGCAGCTCGCCGAGGGCGCCCCGCGGCAGCCGGCACCGGACGCCGCCGCGCCCGCGCAGGGCGCGGAGCAGCGGCTGCCCTCCGGGCTGCCGGTGGAGCCGGACCCGGAGCAGCCGCTCGGGCAGTTCGTGCCGGTGGAGGGCCAGGTGCCCACCACCCCGCACCTCGCGCCCACCCCGCCGCAGCCCCTGGTCCTGCCCGCCGAGGACCCGCAGGGCGTGCAGGGTCCGCAGGAGCAGCCGGAGGCGGTCGCCACGGTGCCCGCGCCCCGCGAGGGCGAGCCGGACGCCGTACCGGCCGCCCCCGACGCCGAGCCCGCCCCCGATGTCGTACAGCACGCGGAGGACCTGCAGACCAGGGTCGCCGAGCAGGAAGAGAGCACGGCCGCAGTGGCGGAAGAACGACAGTCCACCGGCCCGGCCGCGCCCGGTTACGCCGACGCCGAGCGCGAGGCCGTCCTGAAGGTCATGCGCGAGCGCCGCGACATCCGCAACGGCTTCCGCAGCGACCCCATCCCGCACGAGGTGCTGCTCAGAGTCCTGGAGGCCGCGCACACCGCGCCGTCCGTGGGCCACTCGCAGCCCTGGGACTTCGTCGTCATCCGGTCCGCCGAGACCCGGCGGACGATGCACGAACTGGCGATGCGGCAGCGCGAGGCGTACGCCAAGTCGCTGCCGAAGGGCCGGGCGAAGCAGTTCAAGGAACTGAAGATCGAGGCCATCCTCGACACCCCGGTCAACATCGTCGTCACCGCCGACCCCACCCGCGGCGGCCGGCACACCCTCGGCCGTCACACCCAGCCGCAGATGGCGCCCTACTCCTCGGCGCTCGCGGTGGAGAACCTCTGGCTCGCCGCCCGCGCCGAAGGCCTCGGCGTCGGCTGGGTCAGCTTCTTCGACGAGCGGGAGATGGTCCGCGCGCTCGGCCTGCCCGAGCACCTGGAGGTCGTCGCCTACCTGTGCGTCGGGTACGTCGACGAGTTCCCGGACGAGCCCGAGCTGATGCAGGCCGGCTGGTCCAAGCGACGCCCCCTGTCCTGGGTGGTGCACGAGGAGACGTACGGCCGCCGCGCCCTGCCCGGAGAGGAACCCCACGACCTGCTCGCCGAGACCGTCGCACAGATCCGCCCGCTCGACGCCAAGGCGCTCGGCGAGGCGTGGGAGCGCCAGAAGCGCATGACCAAGCCGGCCGGCGCGCTCGGCATGCTGGAGATCATCTCCGCGCAGCTGTCCGGGTTGTCCCGGCAGTGCCCGCCGCCGATCCCGGAGCCCGCCGCCGTCGCCATCTTCGCCGGCGACCACGGCGTGCACGCCCAGGGCGTCACCCCCTGGCCGCAGGAGGTCACCGCCCAGATGGTGGCCAACTTCCTCGGCGGGGGAGCCGTCTGCAACGCCTTCGCCGCCCAGGTCGGCGCCGAGGTGTGCGTCGTGGACGTGGGCGTGGCCGCCGACCTGCCGGCCACCCCGGGCCTGCTGCCGCGCAAGATCCGCGGCGGTACGTCCGACATGACCACCGGCCCCGCGATGACCCGCGAGGAGGCCAAGGCGGCCATCGAGGTCGGCATCGAGACCGCCCGCGACCTGGTGGCGGCCGGCAACAAGGCGCTGCTCACCGGTGAGATGGGCATCGCCAACACCACCGCGTCCGCCGCGCTGATCTCCGTCTTCACCGGCGCCGACCCGGCCGAGGTGACCGGACGCGGCACGGGCATCAACGACGAGACGCTGGCCCGCAAGACCGAGGTGGTCCGCCGCGCGCTGGAACTCCACCAGCCGGACCCGGCCGACCCGGTCGGCGTCCTCGCGGCGATCGGCGGCTTCGAGCACGCGGCCATCGTCGGCCTGCTGCTCGGCGGCGCCTCGCTGCGTACGCCGGTGATCCTGGACGGTGTCAGCGCCGGTGCCGCGGCCCTGGTGGCCCGCGCCATCGCGCCCGAGGTGCTCGCGGCCTGCATCGCCGGCCACCGCAGCGCCGAGCCCGGGCACGTCGCCGCCCTGAACAAGCTGGGCCTGCGCCCCCTGGTCGACCTCGACCTGCGCCTCGGCGAGGGCACGGGCGCCCTGCTCGCCCTGCCGCTGGTGCAGAGCACCGCGCGGGCGATGCACGAGGTGGCCACGTTCGATTCGGCGGGGGTCACGGAGAAGTAGGTCCCGCGGTACGGGTGGTCCGGTGTTCAGCTGTCGGACCACCCGTGTCCCGGGCCCTGCCCACCGCTTAAAATCTGCACGTCAGGGCCGCTCCGAAGGTGCAGCGCGCCCATCGCACAGCTGCACGAGGAGCCGCCCCTCATGGCCGAACACCCCGCCTACCCCGTAGGCCTCCGCCTCTCCGGCCGCCGCGTGGTCGTCCTCGGCGGCGGCCAGGTCGCCCAGCGCCGCCTCCCGGCGCTCATCGCGGCCGGCGCGGACATCGTCCTCGTCTCCCCGGACGCGACCCCCTCGGTCGACGCCATGGCGGACGCGGGGGAGATCACCTGGGTGCGGCGCGCGTACCAGGACGGCGACCTCGCCGAGGCCTGGTACGCCCTCATCGCCACCAGCGACCCCGAGGCCAACGCCGCCGCCTCCGCGGAGGCGGAGCGCCACCGTGTCTGGTGCGTCCGCTCCGACGACGCCGACCAGGCGACCGCCTGGACCCCGGCGACCGGCCACAGCGAGGGCGTCACCGTCGCCGTACTCACCACGCACGCGCGGGGCCGCGACCCCCGGCACACCGCCGCCATCCGGGACGCGGTCGTGGAGGGCCTGCGCGACGGCACCCTCGTCGCCCCGCACCACCGCACCCGCACCCCCGGCGTGGCCCTGGTCGGCGGCGGCCCCGGCGACCCCGACCTGATCACGGTCCGCGGCCGGCGCCTGCTCGCCGAGGCGGACGTCGTCATCGCCGACCGGCTCGGCCCGCGCGACCTGCTCGCCGAACTCCCGCCGCACGTCGAGGTGATCGACGCGGCGAAGATCCCCTACGGGCGCTACATGGCCCAGGAGGCCATCAACAACGCGCTCGTCGAGCACGCCAAGCAGGGCAAGGCGGTGGTCCGGCTCAAGGGCGGCGACCCGTTCGTGTTCGGCCGGGGCATGGAGGAGGTGCAGGCGCTCGCCGAGGCCGGCATCCCGTGCACGGTGGTGCCGGGCATCTCCAGCTCGATCTCGGTGCCGGGCGCGGCCGGCATCCCGGTCACGCACCGGGGCGTCGCCCACGAGTTCACGGTCGTGAGCGGCCATGTCGCCCCCGACGACGAGCGCTCGCTGGTCGACTGGCCGTCCCTGGCGAAGCTCACCGGCACCCTCGTGATCCTGATGGGCGTCGACAAGATCGGGAAGATCGCCGAGACGCTCGTCGCGCACGGGAAGTCGCCCGAAACGCCGGTCGCCCTGGTGCAGGAGGGGACGACGGCCGCCCAGCGGCGCGTGGACGCCACCCTGGACACGGTCGCCGAGACGGTACGGACCGAGGACGTGAAGCCCCCGGCGGTCATCGTGATCGGCGAGGTCGTCCGGGTCGGCCCCGAGACCTCGGCGTGAGACCGCGCACGAACCCCGCGTGACCACCGACGACCTTGGCTTGATCACGCGTAACCCGGGGTAACCCACCCCTTCCCAGCCGTTGGCACCGCACCCAGGACAAGGCAGTATCACCCTGTGGCCGATCTCATCACCGTCGAGGATCCCGACGACCCGCGCCTGACCGACTACACGGGCCTGACCGACGTCGAACTGCGCCGCAAGCGCGAGCCCGCCGAAGGCCTGTTCATCGCCGAGGGCGAGAAGGTCATCCGCCGGGCCAAGGAAGCCGGCTACGAGATGCGGTCGATGCTGCTCTCGGCCAAGTGGGTCGACGTCATGCGCGACGTCATCGACGAACTCCCGGCCCCGGTGTACGCCGTCAGCCCGGAACTCGCCGAACGCG
The DNA here is from genome assembly GCF_040645015.1 of Streptomyces sp. NPDC046881. NCBI lineage: Bacteria > Bacillati > Actinomycetota > Actinomycetes > Kitasatosporales > Streptomycetaceae > Streptomyces > Streptomyces sp. NPDC046881. Next base: position 109,771 of record NZ_JBEYXJ010000009.1, read on the forward strand.
TCACCGGCTACCACGTGCACCGCGGTGCCCTCGCCTCGATGCAGCGCAAGCCGCTGCCGACGGCCGGTGAGCTCCTGCAGACCGCCCGCCGGGTCGTGATCATGGAATCCGTCAACGATCACACGAACATCGGGGCCATATTCCGGTCGGCGGCCGCCCTCGGCATGGACGCGGTGCTGCTGTCGCCCGACTGCGCCGACCCGCTGTACCGACGCAGCGTCAAGGTGTCCATGGGCGCGGTGTTCTCGGTGCCGTACGCCCGCCTGGAGAGCTGGCCCAAGGGCCTGGACTCGGTCCGCGAGGCCGGCTTCACCCTGCTCGCGCTCACCCCGGACGAGAAGGCCCGCACCCTGGACGAGGCCGCCCCGCACAGGATGGACCGAGTGGCCCTGATGCTCGGTGCCGAGGGCGACGGACTGTCCACGCAGGCGCTGGTCGCGGCCGACGAGTGGGTCCGCATCCCGATGTCCCACGGCGTCGACTCCCTCAACGTCGGCGCGGCCGCGGCGGTCGCCTTCTACGCGGTGGCCACGGGCCGACCGGAAGCCTGACCGGGAGACCGGCGATCCGTGGTGCCCGGTCCCGGAGGTGACGGGCTGTCGACGCAGGCGCTGGTCGCGGCCGATGCACGTGTCGGCATCCCGATGTCCCACGGCGTCGGCTGGCCCGATGTCGGCGCGGCCGCGGCGGTCGCCTTCTATGCGTGGCCACGGACTGACCGGGAGCTCGGCCGGCCGGTGCGGCTCAGTTGCCGGCGTCGTGGCTCACTGCCGACCTGTGCTGGTCGGACATGACCTTGCCGTCGACCGACGGCGGGTAGCTCGGCTGCGCGTGCCGCTGCCGCCGGATCCCGCCGTCGTCCCCGAGCCCGCGTGCCGGACCCTGGCAGCCCTGGGCCACCGCGATACCGAGGGCGACCAGCAGCGTCACCACCACGAACACGAACAGCCGCTGACGCAGCAGCCGCGGATTGGCCGGCCGCCGGATCATCCGCGCCGGCCGCTGGCCCGGCCGCCCGGACCCGCCGCGTGGAGCGGGACGGCCGTTGCCGGAGCGCGGGCGCGGCGCCGGGGTCGGGCGTGCCGCACCCGGTCTGGCGGCACCGCCACCGCGCGGACCGCTGCCGCCGCGTGAGGCGACCCCGCCACGGGACGGCGCCTCACCCCGCGGGGCGCCCCGGCCCGGCACGTCACCGCGCGCGGCCGGGCCGCCGCGCGACGGCACACCGCCCCGGGCCGGCGTCCCACCGCGCGGCAGCGGCGTACCGGGAGAGGTGCGCCGCTGCGTCCGCTGATGTTCGGGGTAGGTGTCGACGAGCCGTCCGGTGGGCCGGTCGGCCTCGGCGGCACGCGGCGCGGGCGGCCGTACGCCGTCCAGGCCCTGCGCCTCCCGGGCGGCGATCTCCTTGAGCCGCAGCGACAGCTGGAGGGTGCTCGGCCGCTCCTCGGGGTCCTTCGCCAGGCAGGCCCGGATCAGCGGGGCCAGCGCGTCGGGTACGCCGTGCAGCTGAGGCTCCTCGTGCACCACCCGGTACAGCATCACCTCGGAACTGCCCTGCCCGAACGGCGAGTCGCCGGTCGAGGCGTACGCCAGGGTCGCGCCCAGGGAGAAGACGTCGGTGGCCGGGGTGACCGCGGCGCCGCGCACCTGCTCCGGGGCGAGGAAGCCGGGGGAGCCGACCGCGGTGCCCACGTGGGTGAGCGTGGAGGCGCCGGTGGCCCAGGCGATGCCGAAGTCGATGATCCGCGGCCCCTTGGGGGACAGCAGGATGTTGGAGGGCTTCAGGTCCCGGTGTACGACACCGGCCTCGTGCACGGCGACCAGCCCCTCGGACAGGGCCGCGCCGACCGCCGCGGTGTCCGCCGCGCTGAGCGCGCCCTCGTCGGCGACCTTGTCGTGCAGGGACGGTCCGGGCACGTACTGCGTGGCGAACCAGGGGCGCTCGGCCTCCAGGTCCGCGGCGACCAGCCGCGCCGTACAGCCACCGCGGATACGCCGGGCCGCCGACACCTCGCGCGCGAACCGCGACCGGAACTCCTGATCCTCCGCCAGATCGGGCCGGATCACCTTCAGGGCGACCCGCTGCCCCTTCTTGTCGGAGCCGAGATAGACCACGCCCATCCCGCCCGCGCCGAGCCGTCGGTGAAGCCTGAACGAGCCGACGACGCGCGGGTCCTCGCGCCTCAGGCGCATCATCGCCATGTTCATCCCCGCTGCCCGGTCCCTGTGACGTGGCACAGCTTACGTTTCCACGGCCGCCTGCGCGCAGAGGCCGCGCCCTCTCGGGCCGACGGATTGTGTGCGCCGTCCGGGGGAGGTGAGGCGCGGTCAGGAACCCTCGGTCCGCGGCGACTTCCGGTCACCGGTGCGGTCAACCGGCCAGTGACGCTGGGAGGTTGGGCTCACCGGGAGACCGGCCGGGCGGGGCCGTTCGCCCGTCGGCCGGCGGTCTGCGGCGGCCCGCGGCCCCGGCCGCCGCCCGGATCGCGATCCGCCTGCGGCCCCGCTCCCGGCCCCGCCCGCAGTGATCGAAGTCACTCGCTCCGCCCCCCTGGACGCTTCCGAAATGACCGGACAGAGCGGGCGGCCCCTCAGGGAAGACCCCTAGACCCGGGCCCGCGTCTCCACCCAGGGGAGTACTTCCCAGGTCATGGCTCATCCTCGGGGAGGCCCGGCAATCGGTACGAGGGCATGACGCCCGGTGTGCACCGCGCGCCTAGATTTGAGGTCAAGCGGCGGGTGCAGCACTCGTCCCCCGAGGTCAGACACCCGCCGCTGCCGACGACAACCGAACGGTCAGGAGAGGGACCATGGCCCACACGGCACCGCGACGCCCCGCGTTCGTCCCGCGCCGGACGGGACGTCGCCACCCCCTGGTGGCGACGCTCATGGCCCTTCCCCTGGCGGCCCTGCTCCTGCTCGTCTTCGACGGCTGGGAGACGGTGGCCACACAGGCGTCGTCCGTGGGTGCGATGCTGGGGCGCTGAGCGGCGACCCCAGGCCCGGAAGAGCGGTCCGGGCGGGGACATCCATCCATGAAACCCCGTGGGGACGGGGGTGCGGCGGACGGCACAAATGCCGGCGCAGCTGGGGAGCTGCGCCGGCATTAGCCGTTTCACCGCCGCGCACGCACTGGTGCGCCGTGCCGGGCCGTCCAGCGGATGCCCCGTCACCGCCCGCGCCCCGCCGGGCCGCGGTGCCGCCGGCCGTGCAGTGATGCCCCGCCGGCCGGCCCCGGTACCCTCGGCCGGACAGCCCACCCCGTCCGAGGCAGCCTTGACCGCAGACACCGGTACCGACACACCCGCCCCCTCCCTCATACCCGTACTGGCCGCCGAAGCCAGGGCCGCCGCACACCCCCGTACCCCCACCGCCCCCTGCACCTGCGGCAGCACCCCCCTCGCCGACCGCGCGGACGCCACCGTGGTCCGGCACGCCGGTACCGTCGCCAAGGCCCACGCCCCGGACACCGACCCCGCCGCGCTGGCGCTCCGCACGGCCACGGCCGCCCGCCTCCCCGACGTGCTCCTGCCCCCGCTCACCCCCGCCCCGGCAGCCCTGCACGGCCGCCTGGTGACCTTCTGGCCGTACGGCCTCCCCGTGGACCCGGACGACCCGGACGCCGCCCCCTGGGAGGCCGCCGCCGCCCTGCTGGCCCGGCTGCACCGCACCCCCGTCCCCGCCGGCCTGCCCCCGATGCGCGGCCCCGCGAAAGCCGCCCGCGCCCTCGGCCGGCTCCGCACCGCCCTCCGCGGCGCGCCCCACGCGGCGGCCCGCCCGGTGCTGGACGCCTGGGCCACCCTGCCCGCCTGGGCCCGGGCCGAGGCACCGATGCCCGGCCCGCCGGCCCTCTGCCACGGCGACCTGCACCTCGGCCAGCTCGTCCGGCACCCGGCGCCGGACGGCCCGTGGAAGCTGATCGACGTGGACGACCTCGGGGCCGGTGTCCCGGCCTGGGACCTCGCCCGCCCCGCCGCCTGGTACGCCTGCGGGCTCCTCCCGCCCGACGAGTGGACGCGGTTCCTGACCGCCTACCGGCAGGCTGGCGGCCCGGCCGTACCCGCCGGCGGCGATCCCTGGCCCGCCCTGGACGTCCCGGCCCGCGCGCTCACCGTGCAGACGGCCGCGCTGGCGGTCACCAAGGCGCTCGCCGCGAACCGCCCGCTGGACGAGGTGGAGCAGGCCGTGGTCGACGCCTGCGCACGGATGCCGTCCGTCCCGCACCAGGTCCCCCGCCCCCCTCGGCCCGCGCCCGGCTTCCCGGACTAGGCTGCAACCGCCCGGGGCCGGACGGAGTCTGTCCTGGGGAAACACGAAGCAGGACCGACCGGCGAGGAGTTGAGCCGACCATGCAGTGTCCGAAGTGCCATGCGCCGATGCACACCTACAACCGCAACGGCGTCCAGATCGAGCAGTGCAGCGGCTGCCGCGGCATCTTCCTCGACTACGGCGAGCTGGAGGCGCTGACCCGCCTGGAGTCCCAGTGGTCGCAGCCGGCGCCGCCGCCCCCGCCCGCGGCCCCGCAGGCCTACCCGGCCCCGTCCGCGCCCGCCTGGGGCGCCCCGCACGGCGGCCACGGCGGCCACGGTCACTACGGCCACCAGCGCCACAAGAGCTTCGGCCACATGCTCTTCTCCAGCTGAGCCCACGAAGAAGCCCCCGGCCGTACGAGACGACCGGGGGCTTCTTGTTGTGTGGACGATACTGGGATTGAACCAGTGACCTCTTCCGTGTCAGGGAAGCGCTCTCCCGCTGAGCTAATCGTCCGCGGTCTGTGACCCGCAGGTCACGGACAGTGCGCGATACTGGGATTGAACCAGTGACCTCTTCCGTGTCAGGGAAGCGCTCTCCCGCTGAGCTAATCGCGCGGGGGATCTACGAGGAGATCCAGGATCCGAAGATCCAGTGGACGATACTGGGATTGAACCAGTGACCTCTTCCGTGTCAGGGAAGCGCTCTCCCGCTGAGCTAATCGTCCTTGGAGGTGGAGACGGGATTTGAACCCGTGTAGACGGCTTTGCAGGCCGTTGCCTCGCCTCTCGGCCACTCCACCAGGAGTGTAGGGGATCGGGATGACCCCTTCTTCCTCGAGCGGACGACGAGGCTCGAACTCGCGACCTCAACCTTGGCAAGGTTGCGCTCTACCAACTGAGCTACGTCCGCCTGTCGTTTCGGTCCGCTTCCGCGTCCCGGCGACGTGTTGAACTCTAGCGGATTCCCGGGCCAGCACAAAAACGCGTTTGCGCAGCGTGCTGCGGTGCACCCGGCGGACCCGGTGGTCGGGGCCCGCTCCGGGACATCCCGGAGCCACCTCCCGGACACCCGCCCTAGACTCGACCACGTGCTCCACCACCCTCCTCTCGCCCGCTTCGGCGACCGCGTCGCCACCGGTCTCCTCGACGTCACCAGTGATCCGGCCGCCCTGGACTCGACCGGCTTCTGGGCCGTCTGCGCGGACTTCGAGGGCCGGCTGACCTGCGCCCGCTTCGCGGACGTACGCGAGGAGCCGGTGCCCGCGCCGGTGCCCGGCGCCTGGCGGGGCCCGGAGCCGGAGGACTGGACCTCCTCCCTGGACCGCGCCGCGTACACCGCGGCCGTCCGCCGCATCCGCGAGCACATCGCGGCCGGCGAGGTCTACCAGGCCAACCTCTGCCGGGTGCTGAGCGCGCCCGTCACCCCCGGCGCCGACGTGGACGCCCTCACCGCCCTGCTGGCCCGCGGCAACCCGGCCCCGTACGCAGGAACGATCCGGCTGCCGGAGCACGGCGTGGAGATCGCCACCGCCTCGCCCGAGCTGTTCCTGCGCCGGGACGGCCGTACCGTCGAGTCGGGGCCGATCAAGGGCACCGGGCGCACCGAGGCGGACCTCCTGGAGAAGGACTACGCCGAGAACGTGATGATCGTGGACCTGGTCCGCAACGACATCGGCCGCGTCTGCGCGACCGGCAGCGTGACCGTCCCCGACCTGTGCGCCGTGGAGAAGCACCCGGGGCTCGTCCATCTCGTCTCCACCGTCCGCGGCGAGCTGCGGGCGGACGCCGGCTGGCCGGAGCTGCTGGCCGCGGCCTTCCCGCCGGGCTCGGTCACCGGCGCCCCCAAGACCAGCGCCCTCACGATCATCGAGGCGCTGGAGACGGCACCGCGCGGCCCGTACTGCGGCGGCATCGGCTGGGTCGACGCGGACCGGGGCACCGCCGAGCTGGCCGTGGGCATCCGCACCTTCTGGATCGACCGCGCCGCGGGCGCCCTGCGCTTCGGCACCGGCGCCGGCATCACCTGGGGGTCCGACCCCGAGGGGGAGTGGCGCGAGACGGAGCTGAAGGCGTCCCGGCTGCTCGCGGTAGCGTCGGGAGCGTACGCGGCGACCGAGGGGGCGCTCACATGAGGATCTGGCTGGACGGCGAGCTGCGGGACCTGCAATCGGCCCGGGTCTCCGCCCTCGACCACGGACTGACCGTCGGCGACGGCGTCTTCGAGACCGTCAAGGCGGTCGACGGCGCGCCGTTCGCGCTCACCCGGCACCTCGACCGGCTGACCCGCTCGGCCCGCGGTCTCGGCCTGCCCGACCCCGACCACGACGAGGTGCGCCGCGCCTGTACGGCCGTCCTGGCGGCCGACCCGGTGCCGCTGGGCCGGCTGCGGATCACCTACACCGGCGGCCACGGCCCGCTCGGCACCGGCCGCGGCGAGCACGGCCCCACCCTCATGGTCGCCGTCGGCGGGACCACCCGCCGCCCGGACTCCACCGCGGTGATCACGGTCCCGTGGACCCGCAACGAACGCGGCGCCCTCGCCGGCGTCAAGACCACCTCGTACGCCGAGAACATCGTCGCCCTCGCCCGCGCCCACCAGAACGGCGCCTCCGAGGCGCTGTTCGGCAACACGGTCGGGCAGCTCTGCGAGGGCACCGGGTCGAACGTCTTCGTCGTCCTGGACGGCGAGATCCACACCCCGCCCGTCGTCTCCGGCTGCCTGCCCGGCGTCACCCGGGCCCTGGTGATCGAGTGGACGGGCGCCAAGGAGACCGACCTGCCGCTGGACGTCCTCCAGCGCGCCGACGAGATCTTCCTGACCTCCACCCTGCGGGACGTCCAGGCCGTGCACCAGGCCGACGACCGTGAACTGCCCGGCGCCCCGGGCCCGGTGACGGCCGAGGCCATGCGGATCTTCGACGAGCGCTCCGGGCAGGACCTCGACCCCTGAGCCGGAAAACAGGCTGACGCGGGCGCCCGCCATGGGTAGAACACCTGTGATGACCACGACCCTGCGGCCGGCCGAGCCGCTCCAGCAGCACCCCGACGGAACCCGTTCCCGCCGCTACGCGGTCTGCGTGAACAGCCGTCCCGTCGGCGAGGTGCACCTCGGCACCTCCCCGTCCCTCGGCGACTCGGTGGCCCGGGTCATCGACCTCACGATCGCCGAGCCGGACCGGCGGCGCGGCCGGGGCACCGTCGCCGCGCTCGCCGCGGAGGAGGTGGCCCGCGGCTGGGGCTGCGTCCAGATGGAGACCGTGGTGCCCGCCGCCGCGGTCGCCGCGCTGCGCCTGTTCGGCGCCCTCGGCTACACCCCGCGCAACCGCGGCATGGAGAAACGCCTCGACGGCACGCCGCCCGCGCTGCCGCCGGACAGTCGGGCGCGGCCCATGACCGCGGCCGAGTTCGACACCTGGCAGGAGAAGGAGAGCGAGCGGTACGCGCGCTCGTGGGTCGAGCGGGGCCTGTCCGAGCCCGCGGCCCGTGCCAAGGCCCGCAACGACCACGCCCGGCTGCTGCCGGACGGGCTCGCCACGGACGGCATGCTCTTCAGCGTGCTGGAGCACGCGGGCGGCCGGGTGGGCACCCTGTGGCTGGCCCTGGAGGAGACCAGGGCGTACGTCTTCGACGTGGAGACGGACGCGGCCCACCGGGGCCGCGGGCACGGCCGCACGCTCATGCTGCTGGCGGAACGCCAGGCGATCGAGGCCGGCCGCCCGGTCCTCGGCCTGAACGTGTTCGCGGGCAACACCCCGGCCGAGCGGCTCTACAGCTCACTCGGGTACGAGACGGTGACCCACTCGCTGACCAAGCCGCTGCTGTGAGGGAAACCGGCCGGGCGTCCTCAGGCCTCCCGGCCGGCCAGCAGCCGGTCCGCGATCTCCTCGATGCGTGCGCGCAGCCCCTCCTGGCTCTTGCCGCCGTCGAGACGCTCGCCCCCGATGACGTACGTCGGGGTGCCCGTCACCCCGATCGCCTTGCCCTCGGCCTGGTCGGCGTCCACGATCAGGATGTGCCGGCCGTCGATCAGCGCGGTGTCGAACTCCTCGGCGTCCAGGCCCAGTTCCCGGGCCACCTCGACCAGGAAGGGTTCGCCCGCCCGGTCCAGCTCCGCGACCCGCTCCAGCACGGCCTCCACGTACGGCCAGCCCTTGCCCTGCTCCAGCGCCTCCTCGGCGGCCTGGGCGGCGGCGAAGGCGTGCTTGTGCTTCTCCAGCGGGAAGTGCCGCAGCCGCAGCTCGAGCCGGTCGCCGTAGCGGGCGCGCAGGGCGCGGACGTCGTCCAGGGCGGTGCGGCAGTCGGGGCACTGCAGTTCGCACCAGACGTCGAGGACGAGGGCATCGGTGCGCGCGGGCAAGGTGTCGCTCATGCCTCCCAGTCTTCCAGGCCGGACGCGGTCGGACCCAATCGGGATCTCGGGGGCGTCGGACCCCGCGGGCGGGTGGAGAGGACCCGGAGGCGTCCCGGAGATGTCCCTGATGTCCGGCCGGATCATGGCATCGCGGGGCGTCGGCGGTGCACGATGGAAGCGACGAGATCGAGCCCGCCCGCCAGGAGGACCGGATGATTGCCGAGACAGTCTGCTCCGCCGTGTCCGCGGCGGGCCTGGGTATCGCGGTGGTGACGGCCTACCGCAGGCGTTTCCTGGCGGCGGCCCGCCTCGCGGCCTACTCGCTGGTGCCGGTCGGACTGGTGATGACCGGGGTCGTGGGCTGGCTCGCCGACACCGCCCTGAGCCCCGTCGCCTGGGCGGGCTTCGGTGTGCTGGCCGCGGCCTGGCTGCTGTTCGCCGGTACGCGTGCCGTGGAACGCCGGCGCGCCGGCACCGGCGCGGAGCGCAAGGCGGCCGGGCGGGACGCGGTGGCGCCCGCCGCCTCGGCCCCGTCCCTCGGCGGGAAGGCCCGGCCCGCGACGGGTCCCGCCGCCGCCCCGGGGACCGCCTCGTCGCGGGGCGCCGAGCCGTCCGAGGACTTCAGCGACATCGAGGCCATCCTCAAGAAGCACGGCATATGACAGTCACATGACTGGCTGAAACGACACAGTGCGTCCGTGGGCGTCCGGAATCGTTCACCACCCGGACGAGACCTCACGGTATTCGGCGAACTAGCGCAAGATCCCTGTGCGTTGATCGCGGGAGGCCGCCGGGTGCGTCATGATCTGCGACGAGATGCTGGACACGTCACAGAGCGAGGCCGCGCCGCCGAAGGACGAGCCGCGCGGGTGCCTCTTCGCCCTTTCCCAGCCACCGCTGATGATCTTCCTGGCGGTGATCGGGTGCCTGCTCCTCATGGCTGCGCTGCACGACCTGCTGTTGCTGTGAGCCGTACACGTCCGTCCCGGCGCCACCCGCCGGGACCGACGTCGCACCGGAACGAGCGCCGTCGCACCGGACGAGCGCCGTATCTCCGGGACGAGCGCTGTACGCCTCAGCCCGCCGCTTCCTTGCGCCGGGCGCGGTACGCGGCGACGTGCAGCCGGTTCCCGCAGGTGCGGCTGTCGCAGTAGCGGCGCGAGCGGTTGCGGGACAGGTCCACGAAGGCGCGCCGGCAGTCCGGGGCCTCGCAGCGCCGCAGCCGTTCCTGCTCGCCGGCCACCACGAAGAAGGCGAGCGCCATCCCGCAGTCGGCGGCGAGGTGGTCGGCCACCGAGGCGCCCGGCGCGAAGTAGTGCACATGCCAGTCGTAGCCGTCGTGGTCCGTCAGGCGGGGCGTGGTGCCCGCCGCGGCGACCAGCTCGTTGATCATCATCGCTGCGGACCGGGCGTCCGGGGCCGCGAAGATCGCCGCGAACCGTCCCCGCACCCGGCGCACGGCCGAGAGATCGAACTCCGACAGCACACCGACGTCGCTCATCTTGTGGTTTCGCACGAAATCCGCGAGAGCCGGGACATCGGACAGTCCGTCCGCCTCCGCGTCGTCCTCCGGCGCGGTGTTCACCAGATCCACCACGGTGTCGAGGGCGCACCGGGTGTCGTGGGTGATCAGCACAGTTCGCTCCCTGGCCTGGGGGGTCGGGCGGGCGCCCGCCGATGCTGGCCGATGGTAGCGACAACCGCGCCCACCGCACCCGTCGACGACCGACCTCGCTTGCCGAGAGAACGCCACCGAACCGCCGACGGTTCCCGTTCCCCCGCCCTGAATCCACCCGGCGCCCCGCCCGGGCGCCGCGCCGGACGCTCCCTGGCCCACCCGCCGCTCGCGTACCGCAGGGCGCCGGCTGCGGTGCCGCCAGGCGGCCGGTGACTCGCAGCGGCGGACGCGGTGCGTGACGGGCTGACTGCGCCCAGCACCCGGCCGCTCGGACTCAGGGCTCACGCTCACCTGGAAACCATCACGGCGAGCCGGTCACCCAGAGCATCCGACCGCCCGGCCGACCGCACCGGCCGGGTAGCCGACCGTCACTCACCGCAGCCGGACCGCACAGCTCGACGCCGTCACCGTGAGCACTCACGGTGACGGCGTCGGCCTGTGCCGTAGGCGGTTGTCTTGGCCCGAGCCGTCTCCCCGAGTGGACGGCGCCGGGCTGCTTCGAAGGGCGGCGACCTAGCTCTCCGCCAGGATGTGCGAGAGCTCCTGATCCAGATCGAAGTGCCGGTGTTCCGTGCCGGGCGGCACGGCGGCGTCGGTTCGCTTCAGGAAGGACTCCAGGGCCCGCGCCGGGGCCTCGAGCAGCGCCTCCCCCTCCGGGGAGCTGAGGGCGATGCACACGACGCCCTGACCATGACTGCGGGATGGCCAGACGCGGACGTCGCCGGTGCCGGTGGGCCGGTGAAGCCCCTCGGCCAGGAGGTCGCGGGCGAACACCCACTCGACGGTCTCTTCGGCTCCGGTGTGGAAGGTGGCGTGCACGGCGTAGGGGTCGGCCGTGTCGTACCGCAGGCCTGCGGGGACAGGCAGGGAGGACTCGCTCGACACAACGAGGCGCAGGTGCAGCTCGCAGCTGACCGTGGTGTTCATAAGCGCCAGGGCCTTTCGCTCAGTGTGCGCTCGGGGATTCGCACGTCGGCGAAATCGACATGCCACCTACGGTGCCGTTGTAAACCCCTCTGAGGGTTTTGCGTGTCTTTACGTAACTCTTCCGGCCGAGAACTCGTACCAGTCCTGCCGCCATTCCGGTGACTGGATTCACTCCGGTAGGGTTTGTCTGTATGAATACGGGGAGTGACGAGCCGGGCGAGGTCGCCGTGGCAGCGGACAAGGCATGGACGGACGGGACCGAGGCCGGTCCCGAGACCGAGCGCGGGCTCGGTTCGCGGGCGCCGGAATTCATCAAGGCCCGCCGGCTCCTGCATCTGAGCTGGCAGGTCGGGGTCTTCGTGGTCGGCCTCGCGGTGGTCGGCGCGGGCATCGTCATGCTGCCCCTGCCCGGACCCGGCTGGGTGGTGATCTTCGGCGGTATGGCGATCTGGGCGACCGAGTTCGTCTGGGCCCAGCTCGTGCTCCGCTGGACCAAACGCAAGGTCACCGAAGCGGCCCAGCGGGCCCTCGACCCCAGGGTGCGCCGCCGCAACATCACGCTGACCGTGATCGGGCTGGTGATCATCGGCGTCCTGGTCGGGATCTACCTGTGGAAGTTCGGCCTCGTCATGCCCTGGAAGATCAAGGACCAGTGACACGGCCCGCGGGGGCCGGGGGCACACGCCGCCCGGCCCTGGTCGGAAGCACCCCCTGACTTGGGGTAATGTTCTTCCTGCGCCCGGGCGATTAGCTCAGTGGGAGAGCGCTTCGTTCACACCGAAGAGGTCACTGGTTCGAACCCAGTATCGCCCACCCGGACCGACGGCCCATCTGCGACCAGCAGGTGGGCCGTCGTCGTGTACGCGCCCCTTCGACGGCGGGTGCGGAGGCCCGGCCGGCCGGCTTCACGCCCCGTCATCCCCGTCATCGGGACCGCCTCCCTTTTGCCGAACCGGCAACAACCCTGGTGCCCCTTGGCCCGCCCGCCGGATCATCGTTCCGCGGCCCCGGCGCGTCCCTCCCGCACCGAGCCCCACCAGCGGTTCCACCCCCGGATCCCCATCATCGGGTCCTGCCCTCAAGGACCAGCGGGCCGCCGCCAAGGCCCACACGCTCAGGGGCCGGCCCCAGCAGGCGCCCCAGGAACGAACCCGCACGGCACCGGAAGCCACCCGCGCACACCTCCGACCACCCACCCGTAGGCTCCCCGACCGCCCACCCGTACGCCCCCGACCCCCACGCGCCACGCCCCCAACCGCCCATCCGTCCCGGCGCAGCCCTCACCTCACCGCCAGGACCCCACGCGCCCCCCGGCTCCTCCTGGCCCACCCCAGCTCCTCCTGGGCCCACCCCGGCCTTCCGCGACCGACCAGGCGCCCTGTCGCCCGAGACGGACCGCCACCGCACCGGGCCCCTGCCACCGGCCCGACCAGGCGCCACCATGAGCCCGCGACCATCGAGGCCGGCGCGAAGACGCCGAGCATGACCGGGAACGACCGGCGCCGGCCGATCGGGACCGAGGCGGTCCGGCCGCCGGGGAGGAGCAGGCCCGGCCTGGCCCAGGATGCCGCCCCCGCCCCTGCCATCCACCCCGGCCCCGCCCCTGCCACCCCGCTCCCGGCCACTGCCACCAGCCCCTGTCATTCCGCTGTCGGCCACTGCCGACGGCCCGTGCCACCCCCGGCCCCACCAGCCACAGCCTTTAGGAGCCCCCATGCCACCCACCGCCACCCCAGACCCCACCCCCGGCTCCCGCCCGCCCTCGAACCCCGCCCCCAACCTCCTCCCGTCCTCAGACCCCGCCCCCGGCCTCCTCCCGCCCTCCAACCCCACCCCCGATCTCCACCCCACCCCGGACGCCCTCCCCGACCCCCACCCGACCTCAGTCCGCACCCCCACCCTCACGCCCGACACCCCCCACCCCACCGCCGATCCCCTCACCCACCACCTCCTCCCCACCCCGGCCGGCCGCACCCACGCCGTGCGGCAGGGTCGCCGGGGCCCCCTCGTGCTGCTGCTGCACGGGTTCCCGGAGTCCTGGTACTCCTGGCGGCACCAGATGCCGGTGCTGGCCGCCGCCGGTTACCGCGTGGTGGCGATCGACGTACGGGGCTACGGGCGGTCGTCCAAGCCGGCGTCCGTGGAGGCGTACCGGATGCTCGACCTGGTCGCGGACAACGTCGCCGTCGTGGAGGCGCTGGGCGAGCGTTCCGCGGTGCTCGTCGGCCACGACTGGGGCGCGACCATCGCCGCTGTGTCCGCCCTGACCAGGCCGGACGTGTTCCGAGCGGTAGGCCTGCTGGGCGTGCCGTACAGCCCGCCCGGGGGCCCGCGGCCCAGCGAGGTCTTCGCGGCGATGGCGGGGGACGGAAGCGGCGAGGAGTTCTACGTGTCGTACTTCCAGCAGCCGGGCCGGGCGGAGGCCGAGATCGAGCCGGACGTGCGCGGCTGGCTCGCCGGCTTCTACGCGGCCCTGTCCGCCGACACCATGCCCGCGCCGGGCGCTCCCGACCCGCACGTCGTCGGCGCCGGCGGCACTCTGCGCGAGCGTTTTCCCGCCGGTGTGCTGCCGTCGTGGCTGGGGGAGCGGGACCTCGACGTCTGCGCCGGGGAGTTCGAGCGGACCGGGATGACGGGGGCCCTGAACCGGTACCGGAACATTGACCGGGACTGGGCGGACCTGGCCGCGTACGCGGGCGCCCCGATCACGCAGCCCTCGCTGTTCCTCGGGGGCGCGCGGGACGCCTCCCTCTCCTGGCTGGCCGACGCCGTGAAGGCCTTTCCGGACACCCTGCCCGGCCTGCGCGGCTCGCACGTCCTGGACGGTTGCGGGCACTTCGTCCAGCAGGAACGCCCGGACGAGACCAACCGGATCCTGCTCGACTGGCTTGCGTCGCTGCCGGTGTGACGCCTTGTTCGGCCCGTCGGTCACGTTCCCTCCCACCAGAGGGAACGGCCGGCGGGCCGGCGCGTCGGCCGGGCCGCCCGCAAGAAAATCCTGTCCGAATCATTGACGCACCCCGGACCCCTCCGTAGCTTGTGCCAGCAAGCGCTTACTTGAAACGATTCATGCAGCGCGGCGACGATGCTGCGGGGAGGGTCCGACTGTGGGAACCAGGAACCTTGACAGGCGTACGATCCTGAAGGCTGCGGGGGCTTCGGCGGCCACGCTCGGGCTCGCCGCGACGACCGGCTGTGGGGATGAAAGCGGTTCCGGGGAAGGGACGGTGACGATCCGTTACTCGTGGTGGGGTGCCGAGGAGCGGGCCAAGAAGATCAACCAGTCCATCGCGCTCTTCGAGGAGAAGTTCCCGAAGACCAAGGTCAAAACGGACTTCCAGACGTACCAGTCCTTCTGGGAGAAGTTCCAGACGCAGGCCGCCGGCGGAAATCCCCCGGACGTTTTCCAAAACGCCGTCACTTTCCTTAGGAAATACGACAAGCGCGGAATTCTCCTCGACCTGAGGTCACAGGTGCAGGCCGGAAATCTGAGCCTGGACCACTTCCGTGCGGGCGTCACGAAGGTCGGCGAGGTCGACGGCAAGCAGCTCGGCGTTCCCGTCGGCTCCAACACCATGGCGCTCGTCATCGACAAGAAGGTCTTCCGGAAGGCGGGCGTCGAGCCGCAGCCGGGCTGGACCTGGGACGAGTACTTCAAGGCCCTGAAGACCATCCACGACAGGACGGAGGTCCCCGGGGACACCGGCTACTTCGCCATCATGTACCTGTACGACCTCTACCTCCGGCAGAACGGCAAGGCGTTCTTCACCGACGACGGACTCGGCTTCGACCAGGCCGACCTGACGGAGTGGTGGACCGACGGCTACCACCGCGTCAAGGCCGGCATCGTCACCGACCCGAAGGTCGTCTCGCAGGACCAGCCCAAGTCCTCCCTCTCGGCCGGGCACGGCGCCTCGGAGTTCACCTGGGACAACTTCACGGTCCGCTACTCGGCCGAGGGCAGCAGCGAGTACGGCCTCGCACCGATCCCCACCACCGACGGCAAGCAGACCGGACAGTACCTCGCCTCCCTGATGCTGAGCGCCTCCGCCAGCACCGCACACCCGAAGGAGGTCGCCCAGTTCATCGACTTCATGGTCCACGACCCCCGGGTCGGCAAGATCATGGGCTACGACCGGGGCATCCTCGCCAGCACTGAGCAGTACGGGGCCTACGAGCCGACCGACGGGATCAACAAGGAGATCGCGCAGTACGAGGAGGACACGGCCAAGTCCGGCGTCCTCGGCACGATCACCCCGCACCCCTCCGGCGCCGACACCGTCGAGGCCGCCTTCCTGCGTCTCGGCGGTGACCTCGGACAGGGCAAGACCAAGGTCGCGGACGCGGTGAAGCAGTTCTTCACCGAGGCCGAGAGCGCCTTCCAGGCCTGAGGGGAACCGCCGTGACGCTCGTCAAGGACTCCGTGCCCGCGACCCGCACCGCCCGCTCGGCCGCCACCGGGAGGACGGGGCGGCCGGGCCGGCGCCGGGAGAACCTCGCCGGCTACCTCTTCATGTCCCCGTGGGTCGCCGGCTTCCTGCTGCTGACCGCGGGCCCGATGATGGCCTCGCTGTACTTCGCGTTCACCGACTACAACCTCTTCACCGCCCCGAAGTGGGTCGGGTTCGACAACTTCACCCGGATGTTCGACGACCCGCGCTGGCAGAAGTCGGTGGAGGTGACCGCCAAGTACGTCGTCATCGGCACCCCGCTGAAACTGCTGCTCGCGCTGGGCGTCGCCCTGCTCCTCGCGCAGCACCGCCGCGGCCAGGCCTTCTACCGGGCCGCCTTCTACGCCCCCTCGCTCATCGGGGCGAGCGTCTCGGTCGGCTTCGTCTGGCGGTCGCTGTTCTCCGACGGCGCCGTCGTGGACCGTACGCAGAGCCTCCTCGGCTTCCACGTCGGCGGCTGGGTCGGCAACGCCGACTGGGTGCTGTACTGCCTGGTCGCGCTGACCGTCTGGCAGTTCGGCGCGCCCATGGTCATCTTCCTGGCCGGACTCAAGCAGGTGCCCAGGGAGCTGTACGAGGCGGCCGAGATGGACGGCGCCGGCCCCTTCCGCAGGTTCTGGAACATCACCCTGCCGATCATCTCCCCGGTGCTCTTCTTCAACGTGCTGCTGGAGACCATCCACTCCTTCCAGATCTTCGGCTCG
Organism: Streptomyces sp. NPDC046881; assembly: GCF_040645015.1. Lineage (NCBI taxonomy): Bacteria > Bacillati > Actinomycetota > Actinomycetes > Kitasatosporales > Streptomycetaceae > Streptomyces > Streptomyces sp. NPDC046881. Next base: position 126,135 of record NZ_JBEYXJ010000009.1, read on the forward strand.
GCCTACGTCGTCTCCAACACCTACTGCGGACCGGCCGACGCCACGCTCGTCTACACCTGCTACCTCTACCAGCAGGGCTTCAGGAACTCCCAGATGGGCTTCGCCTCCGCCATGGCCTGGATGCTCCTGCTCGCCGTGGCCCTGGTGACGGCCGTCCTCTTCTGGTCCCAGAAGAAGTGGGTGCACTACGCGGAGGACGCCCGATGAGCGCGACCACCACCAAACCCCTCGGCGGCGGACTCGCCCGCAGGCGCACCGGCTCGCTCGGCTGGCACCTCGGCGCCCTGCTGATCCTGGCCGTCATCCTCTACCCGGTCGTCTGGGTGATCGGTGCCTCGTTCAAGCCGAGCAAGGACATCATCAACAGCCTCACGCTGGTCCCGTCCCACCCGATCCTGTCCAACTTCGGGGGACTCGCCGACGGCATCGCGGACATCTCGATCCGGACGTTCTTCCAGAACTCGCTCGTCTACGCGGTCGGGGCGGTCGTCGGCGTCCTGGTCTCCTGCTCGCTCACCGCGTACGCCTTCGCGCGCATCCGGTTCGCCGGGCGCAACCTGCTGTTCTCCTTGATGATCGGCACGCTCCTGCTGCCGTACCACGTGCTGCTGATCCCGCAGTACGTGATGTTCCAGAAGCTGGGGCTGGTCAACACCTACGTGCCGCTGCTGCTCGGCAAGTACCTCGCCACCGAGGCGTTCTTCGTCTTCCTCATGGTGCAGTTCATGCGGAACCTGCCCCGCGAACTGGACGAGGCGGCCCGGCTCGACGGCTGCGGGCACCTGCGCATCTACTGGTCGATCGTGCTGCCGCTGTGCCGGCCCGCGCTCATCACCAGCGCCATCTTCACCTTCATCAACGCCTGGAACGACTTCATGGGCCCGCTGATCTACCTCAACGAGCCCGGCAAGTACACCGTCTCCCTGGGCCTGATGATGTTCCGCGACTCCGACGGCGTGGCCGCCAACTACGGCGGCATGATCGCCATGTCGCTCGTCGCGCTGCTGCCCGTGCTGCTGTTCTTCCTCGCCTTCCAGCGCTATCTCATCGACGGCATGGCGACCTCCGGACTGAAGGGCTGAAGCATGTCCCCAGCACGGGTGAGGCAGCGCCGGGAACCGCTGTTCGCCGAGCGGTTCGGCGTCTTCGCCGAGTGCCTGCTGACCGGGGTGTGGATCGCGGTCGCCTCCCTCGGCGTCGTCACCTGTCCGGCCGCGTTCGCCGCCGGCGCCCGGCACCTGCGCCGGCGCACGGCCCACCGGGGCGGCGGCCGGCGGGAGTTCACCGCCGACTTCCGCTCCGCGCTGCGCGGGGGGTGGGCGGTCGGCGTCGCCGGGTGGATCGCCGTGCTGCTCGCCTGGGTGGACGTCCAGGCCGTGCGGGCCGGGCTGCCCGGCGGTCCGCTGGTCGGGGCCGTGGGACTGTTCGCGCTGATCGGGCTCGCCGTGGCCGGACTGCGGGCGGCGGCGGTCTGGGCGCCGGGGGAGCGCTGGCGGGTGCTGCTCGCCGGGGCGGGCCGCCGTACCGTCCAGGACCCCGCCGGATCCCTCCTGCTCGTCGGCGGAGCCGTGCTGACCTGCTGTTCCGCCCTCCTCATCGCTCCGCTCGCGGTCCCCGTGCTGGGGGCCGTGGCCGCGGCGGCCGTCGCCGTCGAGGAGCGGTACCGGCGCCGCTGAACCGGCGGCGCCCCCTCACGCGAGGCCGGCGCCGCCCCGAGCGCCGTACCGCTCTCTGTCATGCCCCTGATCAGCACCCGTTCGGAAGGAAGGCCGCACCTCTCATGTCTCCCATCCCCCGCAGGTCCCTCCTCAAGGCCGCCGCCGTCGCCGGAGCCGCCGCCCGGTTCAGCTGGGCCCTGGGCACCGGGAGCGCCGAGGCCGCCCCCGGCTCCACCACCGACGGCGCCGACACCGTGACCCTGGACTGGCTGGAGGACGGCGGCCTCGGCGCCGCCCCCGGGTCCACCGTCGGCGTGCCTTGGCCGATGGGCACCCACCAGGAGAACCAGACCTTCGCCCTCACGGACGCCGACGGCCAGGCCGTCCCCGTCCAGACCTGGCCGCTCGCCTACTGGCCCGACGGCTCCCTCAAGTGGACCGCACACGCCGTCGGTTCGGGCAGCGGGAAGCTCACGCTCACGGCGGGCACACCCACCGAGCCCGCCAGGAAGGTGACCGTCGACCGCAGCGGCGGCACCATCGACGTCTCCACCGGCGTCATCACCGTGAAGATCGCCAAGAACGGGTCCACGCTGATCAGGTCCATCACCCGCGGCTCGACCGAGATCGCCAGGAACGGCAGGCTCGTCCTCATCCGGCAGCCCGAGATCGAGGACGGGGACCAGGGCACCGTGAAGACCGAGCGGTTCGACGGCGCCGTCTCCGAGGTCACCGTCGAACAGGACGGACCGGTCCGGGCCGTCGTCCGCATCGACGGCAAGCACCGCGAGGGCGACCGCGGCCGGCTGCCGTTCTCCCTCCGCCTGTACGTCTACGCCGGCGCCGACTCCTTCCGTATGGTGCACACCATCACCTACGACGGCACGCAGGAACCGGGCAAGGCCTCCGGCGACTTCATCCGCGGCCTCGGCGTCCGCTTCGGCGTGCCGCTGCGCGACGCGGCCTACGACCGGCACATCCGCCTCGGCGGCGAGGGCACCGGGCTGCTCCGCGAGGCCGTCCAGGGCATCACCGGACTGCGCCGCGACCCGGGCGCGGCCGTCCAGGCCGCCCAGTACGAGGGCAGGAAGCTGCCCGACCCGGCCACCTGGGACCAGCGGGTCACCACCCGCCTCCCGTACATCCCCCACTGGGGCGACCACACCCTCGCCCAGCTCTCCGCCGACGGCTTCACCGTCCGCAAGCGCACCAGGAAGGGTCACGGCTGGATCGCCGCCGGCGGCGGCCGGCGGGCCTCCGGTTTCGGCTACGTCGGCGGTGCGAGCGGCGGCCTCTCCTTCGGCCTGCGCGACTTCTGGGAGAAGTTCCCCGCCCAGCTCGACGTCCGCGACGCCCACACCGACGAGGCCACCGTCACCCTCTGGCTCTGGTCGCCCGAGGCCCAGCCCATGGACCTGCGCTTCTACCACGACGGCATGGGCCAGGACACCTACGCCGAACAGCTCGAAGGCCTCAACATCACCTACGAGGACTACGAGCCCGGGTTCGGCACCCCGTACGGGATCGCCCGTACCTCCGAACTCCTCTTCTGGGCCAACGACTCCACCCCCGCCGCCGACACCCTCGCCCGGCAGGCCGAGGCCCTACGCGTCCTGCCCCAGCTCGCCGCCCCGCCGGCGCAGCTCATCAAGGCCAAGGTCTTCGGCCCCGGCCTGTACTCCGAACCCGACCGCTCCACCCCGGCCAAGGCGAAGATCGAGGACCACCTCGACTTCCTCTTCACCTACTACAAGGACCAGGTGGAGATGCGCCGCTGGTACGGCTTCTGGGACTACGGCGACATCATGCACACCTACGACTCCGCCCGACACGTGTGGCGGTACGACATCGGCGGCTACGCCTGGGACAACTCCGAGCTCTCGCCCGACCTGTGGCTCTGGTACGCGTACCTCAGAAGCGGCCGGTCCGACATCTTCCGCTTCGCCGAGGTGATGACCCGGCACACCGGCGAGGTCGACGTCTACCACCTCGGGAAGTGGGCGGGCCTCGGCACCCGGCACGGCGTGCAGCACTTCGCCGACAGCGCCAAGCAGCAGCGCATCGCCAACACGACGTACCGGCGCTTCTACTACTTCCTCACCGCCGACGAACGCGTCGGCGACCTCATGCACGCCAACGTCGACTCCGACGAGACCTTCCTCGTCCTCGACCCGCAGCGCAAGGTCCGCACCGATCCCTACACGCCCGACCGGCACGCCCTGTCCATCGGCTTCGGCACGGACTGGAGCGGCCTGGTGTCGGCCTGGCTGACCGAGTGGGAACGCAAGGGCCCGAAGTGGGAGAAGGCCAGGGCGCGCGTGCTGTCCACCATGGAGGGCATCGCCGCCCAGCCCAACGGCTTCGTCCAGGGCAGCGGGCTGTACGACCTCGACACCGGGAAGTTCGCCGTCGCCGACAAGCCGGCCGTGTCCGTCTCCCACCTCTCCGCGGTCTTCGGCCTCAACGAACTGTGCGCCGAACTGATCCACCTCGTCGACATGCCCGCGTTCAAGGAGGCCTACCTGGACTACTGCCGCTACTTCAACGCCACCAAGGCGGAACAGGCGGCACGCTACGGCTCCCACTTCGGCACCCTGCTGCTCTTCCAGGGCCACTCGCGCCTGGACGCCTACGCCGCCGTGCAGACCGGGGACGCCGCGCTCGCCGAGCGGGCCTGGGCCAGGTTCTACGGCTCCGACGGCTACACCGAGTCCTCCCCGTGGAAGACCGAGAAGCTGACCGGACCGGCCACGCTGGTCGCCGGCAGCGAGGCGGCCTGGGTGTCCACCAACGACACCGCCCTCTACGGCCTCGCCGCCATCGAGAACCTGGCCCTGCTCGGCGACAGGATGCCGGCCTGACCGGGACTGGGGGAGCGCCGTCGCACGGGCGGCGGCGCTCGCGCCCCCAGTGTGACGCCGGCCACGGCCCACCGCATGAGTACCCGTACTCAGATTTATGCACCGGTTCGCGCCACACTCGTGCCATGGACTGGAACCACTACCGCTTCCGCAGCCTGTGGCCCCTGCCCGCCCCGCCGGCCGCCGTCTACGCGGCCCTGGAGCGGGCCGAGGACTACCCCCGCTGGTGGCCGCAGGTACGGGCGGTGGCCCGCCGGGACGACGGCACCGGCGTGATCACCATCCGGTCCGCGCTGCCGTACAGCCTCACCTCCACCGTGCGGGAGACCCGCCGGGACCCGGCCGCCGGCGTCCTGGAGGTCACCCTGTCCGGCGACCTCGACGGCTGGGCCCGCTGGACGGTCACCCCCGGCGGCCCCGGCACGCTCGCCCGGTACGACCAGGACGTCCGCGTATGCAAGCCCCTGCTCAGGCGGCTCGCCGTACCCGGACGGCCGCTCTTCCGCCTCAACCACCGCCTGATGATGCGGGCCGGCCGGCGCGGACTGCGGCGCCGGCTGGAAGCGGTTTGAAGGAACCCTGCCGGGGCCTGTATTGTTCAGTGCGTTCCCGGGCGATTAGCTCAGTGGGAGAGCGCTTCGTTCACACCGAAGAGGTCACTGGTTCGAACCCAGTATCGCCCACCGGGAAAGGCCGG